>CAYZQX010000352.1:0-4658 GCA_964480615.1 uncultured Chitinophagales bacterium
TGTTGAGAACATTAATTGCTACGCTTGTATTGTACAAGGTGGCTACTTGGTCGTTAATAGCTACTAGGTTTGCACCAGGAGTCACAGTGATATTGATACGTGCTGTGTCTATATTCCCTTCGCTATCTTGTATCACATAATTAGCAAAATTTGGGAAGTTTAAATAATCCTGAAATATTACAGTACCATCAGCCTCAAAGGCAATACCACCTATCACATCTATCAAGCTTATTTCTGTACCAGTATCATTGGCAAGTACATTGTTAATCGTGCCATTTCCATGACAATCTAGTACGATGTTGTCGTCATTAGCAACAGGTGGATCAACTTGTACATCCGTGTCGTCCTTGTCAGTCAACAATATTGTGGCCACTACGCCACCTGCTACTGCTATTCCCACAAGCGGCCAAATCCACCATTTGCCATGCCCTTCTTTTTTCGCTAATTTAGCACCACTACCTGTGAGTGAAATATTGTCCCATACAGATCCACTGTTTTGCGCTGTTACTTGCTGCGTTATGATCAGAAAGGCTAATAGCAGACATATATATTTATTATTTATTATTGATTTATTCATACACTTCTATTTTTTAAAAAAAAATTAATGATTGGAGATTATTTTTTGTCGGATTAAAGAACTAGTTTTGATTTTTTCAATACCTGTGTAAAACTATTCCAAAAGCTATTAGCTCCGTAGTCAAATTGTTTTTTAGCTTCTGCCGCAGTGAGTTCTTGACCCATTTTTTCTTCATATTGTTCAAGCATCCTGGCCTTAAAACTCGCCTTATTATAATCCTTTTCATTGAGTAGGGAAGTATATATCCAAAATGTCTGTTGTATAACACTTTCTCTTTCCTTGATAGGGTTTGACGCATAGGGTGTATTGATAAGTTTGTTCTCGTAAAGTTGATCATAGGCATCCTCGATTCGGATGATTGCATCTAACAATTGATTGGCACTGGTTGCTGCATACTTATCATAATCAATCTTGTATATAAATTCTGTTTCTACACCAGGGTAGGCGAGTTTAAATTCAGTCTTGCCCGTCTGTTGAAGAACGTTTACTTTATAATTATCGCTTCTATCCCATCCATTGGTCTTAGGGTAATTATTGGGTGTTGGCATTTGCCACTTTTCTAGATCTATCAGTTCCTCATTAGCAGGGACAGCTTTTTGAAACACACTTGCACAATACCCATAAAGTTCAATCACACTTGTATGTCCCGCCGGCAAGGTGACCATTTCGGTTTCGGGTATAATATAGGGTTGATATTGGTTATTAGAAGGGATGTAATAAGGACCTACTGTGAGTATAACATCGGAGGCTGTTTCATTACTCAATAGCAGGTTTGCCACATGTCCGGTAGTAAGACCCGTGCCACTCGCTAATTTTAGATATGGCGCCAACTCATTGATGCTCCTGTTTTGACTCATTACACTAGGCAAGCAGCTTGCTAGTAGGATTATAATGAGCAAGCTATTTTTTAACAATTTCATATTAGGTTTATTTATAATTTTATTTATAATTTTGATTTTCTTGTATTTCACTTATGCTTGATCATTCAATGCATAGTGATAAGATGATTATTGGATAAAAGGGTTGTATTTCCTTTCAAATCCAATGGTAGTTGATTGTTCGTGTCCTGGATATACGACGGTTTCATCAGGTAAAGTCATTAATTTGGTTTTTATTGACTTTTCCAAGGTAGGCCAGTCGCCACCTGGTAAATCACTTCTGCCTACGCTGCCATAAAACAACACATCTCCACCAATTAAGAATCCGTCTTTTTGACTATAGAAACAAAGGCTGCCCGGCGAATGGCCAGGGGCTAATAAAGCTTTCAATTCAATTTCACCACAGGTAATGAGATCATCCTCTTCAATGTATTTTTGTGGCGCTGGCGAAATTTCCACTTTTATACCCATCTCCGATCCATAGGCCGAAGCATAACCCAGCAGTTTTTCTTCTAAGATGTGGCATTCTAATTCCAATCCATAGCGCTCAGCGATGAATTTGTTGCCTAGCATATGGTCTATATGGCAATGGGTGTTAAGTAGCCGTCTTGGTTTCAATTGATGTTTTTCAATGAACTCCACTAAGATCTGTTTTTCAAAAGCTTGGTAGCAGCCTGGATCTATGATAATACAATTACCTGAATCGTCGTAAAGAAGATAGGTGTTCTCGGCAAATGGGTTAAAGGTAAAACTTGCTATTTTGGTCATAATATCGGAAATTGCTCCGCGAAATGACATTTATTTTTATTTAAAATAAACTAAAAATCATTTTCATTCGTAATGCAAAGGTAAATATTCTTATTCGGATTGTTTTTTTGTCTTAGAATAGATTATTTTTGACCCAGTATAAAATGAGAATTATTTATTTTTTATTCTTCCTTCTAGTTTTTGACCTATCGCTCTCTGCTCAAACCATTGACGCTAGGTTTGGTAAAAATAGAGTCCAATATGAACGATTTGAGTGGCAATACGTTGAATCGGATAATTTTATTATTTATTTTTATCAAGGAGGTCAGGATCTGGCTAAATATGTCCTTTCTGAAGCAGAGTCCAGTTTGCCCTTTATCCGATCAAAGATTGACTACGAAATGGACAACAAAATTGAAATTGTTGTTTATACCCAAATCACTGAATTGAGGCAAACCAATATGGGACTCAAATATCAAAGTAACAATTCAGGTGGTGTAGCTAATATGGTCGAGAATAAATACTTCATAGCCTTCAATGGTGACCATGAGGAACTTAAGAAAGATGTGAGATCGGGTATTGCCGCCTCGATAATGCAAAAAATGTTGTTTGGTCACAAAATCCAAGAAATCGTTCAAAATTCAATTATGTTGGATTTGCCTGTATGGTTTACCGAAGGCGTCGTACAATATCTTGGCGAAGAATGGAATACCGAATTGGACAATACCATGCGTTATTGGGTCAACAATGGCGTCATAAAAAATATTAATGCATTAGAGGGCCAAGACGCTAAAATCGCTGGTCAATGTTTTTGGAATTACCTAGAAGAACAATATGGAGAAAAATCAATTTCAAATATTATCTATCTTTCTAGGGTAAATCATTCGATGGATAATGCATTTTTATTTGTACTAGGTATCGATACCGAGGAACTGCTCAATAACTGGTATCGCTACTTGAATGATACCTATCTCGCTGGTGAAGGCGTATTAATTCCTAACTATGCTACTAACGGTAATGATACCCTCTTGTTAGCAAAAGTTAGAACCCGCAAGACAGATAAGAACATTGCAAATGCCTTGCTTAGTCCCGATGGTCAAAAAATAGTATATACCGTAATTCAGAATGGAAAATACAAAATAATATTAAAAGACATCGCTAAAAATTCGAAAAAGAAAATATTAAAAGCAGGAATTAATCTACCTGAATTTCCGCTCGACAGAAACTATCCAATCATAAGCTGGAACACTAAGAGTGAAATCGTAAATATAATATATGAGCGACGGAATAAGATTTTTATAACGAACTATCACATTAATAATGGGGTGGTCTTGAATGAAGAATGTACTAAGTTTCAGCAGATTCACAGTGCGTGTTTCGCACAGAATGATGAGACCATTGTAATATCTGCTGTGCGCAATGGACATACCGATTTATATACCTACTACATTCCCACTGCTAAGGTGACTACACTCACAAGTGACTTGTACGATGATTTAGATCCATTGTATATCAATGAGGATGGCTTGGAAGCCGTTTTATTTGTAAGCAATAGAACGGATGATACCTTGCGCATGGACTACCCTGACACATTGACTTATTTTGGAAATAAAAATCTTTTTTTACTCACCCTACAAAAACCAAATAATCCGCTCCATCAATTGAGTTATACTGGGTACGCTAATGAGAAAAATCCCGAGCGATATTCTAGGGGATTCTTTACCTATCTCAGCGATGAATCAGGTGTATATAATCGTTATTTGGGTAAAATTGATAGCAGTTACATTACTACTGACACCCTCGTTTTTTATAGGGATAGCATCAGTAAAAATCCTGGCATTTCGCTAAAAAATTTGGAGTTGATGGCTGGTGTGGATTCTGTTGCATTGATACCACAATGGTCTTATAGTGCAATGACTAAACCTATAACCGATGAATTTTATAATCTTCAATTGGCAAGTGTATCACACAATGCAAATAGAACTGCATTCTATGTTAAAGATAAAAAAATAGATAAAATTATTGGGTTACCAAAGATCGAACTCGAAAAAATAAAATTCACTTCGCCGAAAGAAACCAATTATAGAAAGATTACAAAAAAAGTTACCAAAACAGTTACGATTAATACCAATTCATCAAACCCTAAGTCGCCATCCATCAATGCCACGCCAATAGTATTAGGAAACCCATTGAAGCAAGTGAACAAAACACCTAATACTCAAGATACTGTAAGTAACCCTATTGAAGAAAAGAGTTTGACTGAAGATTATTTGAATGCTAATGTCAAAAAGAATAACAATGTAGTCGATGTTTCTTTCACTGATAGTGATAGCTTGGAGTTAATTAAGCCAGTAAAACCAGTTGAAAACAAGCGACCTGATTATTATTTTCAAAGTGAGTTTGATTACTATTCTATTTTTAATGAAGATAGCTTACTGGTAAATGTGAATGACAAC
>CAYZQX010000353.1:0-4652 GCA_964480615.1 uncultured Chitinophagales bacterium
CGAGACTAGTCTGTTCGTGGCACAACGATAGGGATGCGGAATGGTTTAGTCTTATCAGCTGACTCCATTAACGATGGTTGTAGAACAGAATGTTGCCATTAATTGAAACAGGTCTAGTTAGTGATAGAAGAATGGAGGCAGCGGATAAGACCGGAACGCAGTGGAGCCTGGAGCAGCCCGGGCCTGTAAGGCATCGCCCAAGATTTCAAAATTTGAGTTATTGATCAAGCCCCAATTACACATATTGTAAAACCCCAAAAAGGTGACATTCCTTTAGTAAAATAAACAAAACAATAATCAAACCTTGAACGGGTGACATTATTGCGTATTAGATTCTAGCTTAGGGATGCTGGATTAAGCTCCGATAAAGTAAAAAGCCTCAGAATCATTAATCTCAAATCTATAATTTCAATTGCTTGAGCAAGCCTAAATTAGCCCAACAATTGCAATTTAGTGAATCGCAGAATGATCTTTTTTACCCCTACATTTTCAAAATGAATATGAGCCATCTTATCTTTTCCATTGCCTTCAAGTACTTCAATCTTGCCCTTCCCAAAACGCTCGTGCATTACCGATTGTCCTACCGAGAGCGACTCAGTATCTGTGGGGCTAAACTCGTTGGAACCAAGTAGATTTGACTGGGTATTCAATGGTTTTAAATTATTAGGGCGGCGAAATAGTGCGGATATAGAGCTGCCTTCACTCACATCTTGTGCCCTGCCCCCTCGCGAGTTGTCGCTACCTATCATTTCAATATCCAGCGGGGGAATTTCATCTATAAATCGGCTTTTTTCACAGTATATAAGCTTGCCATATCGGTAGCGAGTAGCGGCGTAAGAGATAATCAGTTGGCGCATGGCACGTGTAACAGCTACGTAGTACAATCTTCTTTCTTCTTCAAGCTCTGACCTTGATACAAGTGCAAGTCGCGATGGAAAAAGTTCCTCCTCCATTCCTACTAGAAATACAACAGGAAACTCTAATCCTTTTGCACTGTGTATGGTCATTAAAGACACTCTATCGGTATTTTCTTTTTCATTATCCGTATCAGTGAGCAGCATAATTTCCTGTAGGTAAGATGCCAGTGATTCATCAGCTTCAGGATTGGTAAGCTTTTCCTTGCGCTTGCTCTCCGTATATTCCTTTATAGAATTTAGTAACTCCTGAATATTTTCAAATCTACTGACCCCTTCCACTGACTTATCATTGTGCAACTCCTTTACAATTCCTGTTGCTTGACCTACGAGCTGTGCAATCTCATAGGCATCACTATTAGCCAGTTTGGTCGCAAAACTTTTGATAATGATGGAAAAATCACCTACGGATTTAACCAGTCGCTTATCCAGCCCGTAGAGTTGTGGATTCTCCACAATTTGCCACATTGACTGGTTAGACTCACTAGCTATGATATTAATTTTTTCGATACTGGTGGCACCGATCCCACGTGCAGGATAATTAATAATCCTTCTTAATGCTTCTTCATCATTGTGATTAACAATGAGTTTGAGGTAGGCAATAAAATCTTTGATTTCCTTGCGCTGGTAAAAAGAGATACCCCCATATACCTTATAAGAAATATTTTGTCGGCGCAGGGACTCTTCAAATGCGCGGGATTGCGCATTCGTGCGATACAATATGGCAAAATCCTTGTTATAGAGTTGATTCCTAAGTTTGAGCTCCAGAATAACATTAGCTATTATAGATCCTTCTTCATTATCGCTTGCGGCCTTGTATATCTTTATTTTTTCTCCATCCCCGTTTTCAGTCCATATTTTTTTGGGTATTTGTCCGCGATTATTTGTTATAATCTTATTGGCAGCATTAACGATGGATTGGGTGGATCTATAATTCTGTTCAAGCTTATAAATCTTAAGTTCGGGATAATCCTTTTCAAAATTCAGTATATTGTGAATCGTTGCCCCTCTAAATGCGTAGATACTTTGCGCATCATCCCCTACTATAGCCACATTGCGATTTTCAG
Source organism: uncultured Chitinophagales bacterium (assembly GCA_964480615.1). GTDB lineage: Bacteria > Bacteroidota > Bacteroidia > Chitinophagales > UBA2359 > CAYZQX01. The sequence goes on from CAYZQX010000353.1 coordinate 1,982, forward strand.
CTGCCAGCATCTTTACAATTTCATACTGTGCTTTATTAGTATCCTGAAACTCATCGACCATAATGAACTGAAACTTGTTTTGATATTTGAGAAGTGTTTCAGGATTATTTTTTAGCAGCATATACATTTTGAGCAGTAGATCATCAAAATCCAAAGCACCTGCTCGCAAACATCTCATATTGTAGGCCGTATATATTTCGCTTATATACTTTCTGTTTTGGCTCTCATCATCAGCTCTTAAGTTGATATTTTTTTGATAGTCTTCGTGTGAGATTAAATTGTTTTTGGCGGCTGATATTTTATTATATACGATGGAAGGTTTATACAATTCACTGTCTAAATTTTTCTCATTGACAATGTTCTTTATTAGGCTTTTAGCGTCTTCAGGGTCATATATGCTAAAATTGGGGCTGTACCCGATCTTAGCGGCCTCCACCCTCAGTAATCTAGCGAATATAGAGTGGAAGGTGCCCATCCATAAGTTTTTAGCATCAGCACCGCATAATTTAGCGATACGCTCTTTCATTTCCTTTGCCGCCTTATTAGTAAATGTAAGCGCTAGGATATGAAATGGATCAATCCCATTATCCATGAGGTGGGCGATTCGATAAGTCAGCACCCTAGTCTTTCCCGACCCAGGCCCAGCGATAATCATTACAGGCCCGAGCATGGTCTCTGCCGCCGCTCGCTGTATAGGATTAAGTTCTTCTAAATAATTAGGCACGGTGCAAATTAAACCAAAAATGAGGAGATCTGTTCATTAATTTTGCCATACCAGTCACAATTCCCTACAAAAAAAAATCGCAGCACCAAGTAGTACTGCGATTCTATTATTTTTTTAATGGATTTTTTCCTTATTACCTATTACCTGATAAGTAGCTTAGTTGTTTGTGATTTGCCATCCATATTGATTCTCATTAGATAGTTTCCTGCAGCTAATCCTGCCCTTTCAAAACGAACAGTTTGTCCATTAATCGTATGACTCCATACTTTTTTGCCACTGAGATCATATAGTTCAAGAGATTTTTGCCCTTTTAAATTATTGGCAAATTGAATGTCGGCATAGTTAACAATAGGATTAGGGGCTATTGTAATCCCTGGCAGTTCAGTATCATGGATTCCAGAAGGAACTTCATTTAATACAAATGGGTCAGCCCAGCGTGTATCAGTGTTAAACCCATGGTCAGTCAATGTTTTTAAGAAGTCGATTAGATCTTCTTTTTCGCTGGTCGTGAACCCGTATCCTGTAAATGGAAGTGGGAATACGGTCGAATAGTATTGATTAATATTAAATGCCACATTAACAGCTGGCTGGATTTCTTCGCTATAGAAGTCTATTACCTCTTCGATCGTTTCAAATCTTCCATCATGCATATAAGGTCCTGTGACTTCTATGTTTTTCAGGTGTGGTATCTTAAACTTACCTCTATCAGATTGATCATTAGTTACACCCATATAGCCTATATCTTCGCTGTCAATATCGAGACCTGTATTGTGTGGTTTTACAAAATTAGCAAGGAAAAATCCGCCAGGCAATGATTGAAGTGCTGTCTTAGTAGCAGGATAGCCGCCAACTCTAGTAACTACGCCCGCGTGGCAGGATTGACAATGCTGCTCAAACAATGCTTTACCAGCAATCTCGGACGATGTAAAACTGCTAAAATTGCCAGCAACTAATGCTTGATCTAATTTAGTTGTTACTGGGCGTATAGACTTAACAAATTCTGCAAGCGCTATGCCTATGCGATCCATTGTGATATTAGAATCGCCAAATGCAGCGGTGAATAATTCAGGGTAATAAGCCAGATCATTAAATCGTTCTACTAATTCATCGGGAAGAATGCCTAGTTCAACCCCATTGTTGAGCGGCATTAATACCATATTTACAAGGTCTTCCGAACGCTCATCCCACATTAACCCAGGATAAGGATTCAAACCTATGTCCGCGATGGACAATGAATTTCTATGTCCAGTAGCTCCTTGAAATCCTTCGCTTAAATCTATAGGGTCAGCAAAGCCGTTAGCCTGATTGTGACAAGAACCACAGGAAAGTGTGCGATTCGCTGAGATGTTTTTGTCATAGAAAATTACCCGGCCTAAGGTAACCCCTTCATTCGTAATATCCGGTGTGCTTACAATCGAATTGCCGAATGGACTCCCATTTTCCATACCTACAGTATAGTGGGTCGGGATCGTAATCCCCTCGTAATCGACGATGTCAGCTGGTAGCTCTAAGAGCACCTCTCCTTGACTGGAGATAAAAGATGGCCAAGTTATTTTTCCATTAATTTCTTCTCCCTGGGAGGAAGTCAGAAGCAAAATAACGAGACATAAGGGTACAAGTATTAATATCTTTTTCATGGTTAAATATTAGTTTACACGATAAAACTAGTGCTTTTTTTCAATATCCAAAATATTTTTTAACCTTTTTCTCGAAATTTGATGTATTTACAGAAAAAAATGTGCCTTGTGGATGAATAAAAGATGCTAGACACTGGATAATGGACACTAGACTTAGTGCAGTTGCTGCAACCAGCCTCAGTGTCGTAAATCGTTTATCGGTAATCGCGTTAGTCAATTGTAAATCTTAAATCGGTAATCGTGAATCGCGCAGCCAGCGATAGGGAAGTCCCCCCCAAAACCTATTCAGTTTTTCTCCACCGTGTGGGAC
>CAYZQX010000354.1:0-4638 GCA_964480615.1 uncultured Chitinophagales bacterium
GGTTGTCCTTATGTTATTAATGTCCATTTCAGTCTTGGCCTTGCCATCAGTACAACCAATAACATTAGTTGAATTGCCACCACTTCCGCTATTACTTCCATTATTGGAAGTAATATTTTTATCGGCATAAGCAGAATGCACGATAATGAAAGCAGTAATAATAGCCTTAACTGACTTGCTATACGGGATATTCATATTATTTAGATTTTGTGATGTTTTGTAATTTAATTGTTTAATTAGAATTGTAGCTCAATGCCCAGTCGTGCTCTCCGTGGCAAGCTGTAATTGTTAGGATTATTAACTTTTACATTATACAGATCCCTGAAAGCCTGGGGATCAGTTGTAGCATTAATGTAGCCCTGAGCACCCGGATAGGTAAGATAACCATCGTCAGAAGGACTTCCGGTAGCACGATAAACACTGATAATGTTTTCAGTATTTAATAAATTTTGTATTTGAATATATACATTAAGTGCCAGACCATGCTTGCCTTCTTTGCCAGCTTTTAAAGCAAAGTCTTTGTCTATTTTAAGATCCATCCTGAATTGCCAAGGTAATCTTGATCCATTAACTGATCCTTCCAACGGAGTAGTACCTGCTTGTTGCAAGCCGATATTATTGGCTTGTGTTGTGATGTTTGATGTTGCACTATAAGGTGTACCAGAACCTGCACGAAGGATCAGGTTTGCGCCTGCATTAGAAAAGAACTGAGTGCCAAACCACATAGGTCCGTTATAATCAGAGCCAGAGCCATAACGATAATCAAATGAAAGCACCAAGGTATGGCGTTGATCATAATCCAGTGGAAATACACTCAGGAGGTTTGGCTGACCTGAGCTGATCAACTCAGAACTTGATGTAGTTCCAGATCCGGTTCCATCTGCAAATTGAAGGGTATAACTTGCATTTAAACGTACGTTTCCGGTTCTTCTTAAATCATACGAAAGTGAAATTCCTTTTACTGTTCCAAAATCGCGATTACCATAGGTAGTATAAGTAGTTGGGTATGCGAAATTCACATTCATTATCTGAACCATATCTCTCAATTCCTTGTAAAACGCAGTAAACTCTATAGAAGACGAATTAGATACCACTTGCTTGAATCCAAGCTGATAATCCACAGTCTTTTCAGGTTTTAGGTTAGGATTATTAAATACAAGCGTTGCATTATCAGATAAGAAATAATAATCCAGCGGTGTAGCTACTTGGCGGCCTTGTGGACGCTGGGTAAGTACGTCATAATGTGCAAAAAACTGGGCTTTATCACTTATAGGGAAGGAGAAAGCAATACGTGGCATCACATTGATCTGTGGCTTATAGTCTTCAAATGCTGTTGTAGGGTCAAAATTTGTGTCTTTAATATCATCGGCTGGCTTACTGTCCAATGGGTTTGATAGATAGGGTGTTGGGATGCCCTCTACTCCTATAATTTCAGGGTCAGTAATTTGAGCTCCATTGGCATTATACCATGTATCCCCGTCGCGATATCCCTTTATTTCTTGTGGGTTAGATGCATCATCAACATATACTACAAAATCATCACCTATTGTTGCAGGATGACTAATGTTTTGTCCATTCATTTGTGCAACTTCTGAAGCAGTTCTCACACCGTAAAGTGAATATTCATCTTTTAATACTTTGGTGTTAGCATCAAAACGATCTACACGTGCACCTACACGAAATACTAAGTCTTTAAACGCAAACTTATCTTGTATATAACCAGCTACATAATTTGGTCTGAAAGCCGCTATAGGTCTGGTTTTTTGCCCCCTTTCATTCGTAGCAGTCCAGAACTCATCAAAGCCGGGTTGCTTGGTAAGCTTATTGCCTAAATAATCATAACCGTAATAATCAACAATATTATTTCCACCTACAAATAAGTCATCGGCAGAAAACAGGTCGAGACTCAACTGATCAGGTGTATAGGTATCAATATTGACATAATCAGTAAGCCCTAGTCCAAAGCGATCTCTAAAATTCAAGTCGAAGTCAGATCCAAGATATTCAATTGTACCATTATTGTTAGTAGTGGTTCTAATTAAATTATAGGTAATTGTATCATAACTTGTAAATGCACCATGTACGGCAGGATTGTATTCACTTAATGGAACTTCTTGACCGTTAAATACCAATATAGGGTTACTCGTATCTAACTGAATTTCACCTGAAGGTCCTATCCTTGCTATGTTGCGGCGCATTTCATTCCACAATTCTTCTGGTGTTAAGTTCCAATCGCGATCTACACGCTGCTCATACTCTAATCCAAGCATAAAGCTGTGGCGTGACTTGTCTGATTTGCCTTTTGGTTTTACATCTACTGATCCATTGAAACTCAAACGATATTGGTCATTTTCTTTTTTATCAAAGAAATCATAAGTAACTATAGGTGTATAGAAAAGGCCATAAGATGTAAGAAATTGTGATCCATTGATCAACCCATTCACACCAGGTATGGATTGTATATCTGTAGGAAGATTTTCTCCTATTAAGTTAAAAAACTGATTATTATATGCCACACCTTGGGAATTAACAGAACCAGGTGTATAATTTACGCCTGATGATTGATAGCCTGAAAACACCCTTCCATTTAATGTAACAGGCATTCCTTCACCATTCAAAAGGTCGATGGTCTGTTGATTGTACTGTTCTACGCGTTCCTGATCAAACTTGCCTATATACCCATAATCAAAGAAATTATCCTTATGTACTGGGTCTTGTGATTTCTCAAAACTCTTAGACATGTCTAACTGAATAGAATAATTGGCATTCGATAATACAGACCCTTTTCTTTCTTTTATCTCTTCCTCTGTAAGGTCACTGTCGAATCGCTGAGAGAAACGGAGATATCCTCTTAAGTCCTTGGTAGAGTAATTTGGTAAGTGGTTCCAGCCAAATGCATAGTACCTGTTAATAACACTAGTCCATTGTGAAGCACCGCCATCACGGTCTATGTATTGACCACCTAGTGTAACCGAAATCTTGTCAGTAGGGCTAAAAATAATATTGCCAAGCGTCGAAATCTCCTCCTTGCGCATGTTCTTTCTAGCTCCTATTTTTTCAAATGAAGACTCATTTTGTAATTCCACATTCTGTAATAATCCCGTACCAGTTGTAGAACTTATCAGTGGATTAGCCACGATTTCATCATATACTTCATCTTTTAACTTATAGATTCCCACTGCTGAAGGATCATCATCTTTTTGATTCAAATATTGACCTACAACAAAAAATCCCAATAAGCTGCGCTGATAGCCTTTTTCATCTTTCTTGGTTTTAAGTAATGGCCCACTTAGGTTTAATGCTGCTAAGTTATGTCCAAATGCATCTAGGAATTGCGAAGTCTCTAATTCCACCTGACCATCAAAACTCTTCGCTGGTGAGGATGTAGTAACTGACACAATACCTCCAGTGGCATCCCCATATCTTGGAGGCACACCCCCGGTAATCATTTCTACTTGCGATAACGCTGAGGCAGGGATATTCGTATTCCCTCTTACTTTCATGCCATCTATGTACATATCTGTAGCATTCGATTTAGCTCCCTTTACGTTCAATCCACCTCCTTCATCCGCTTGAAATACTGCGGCAGTTGTGGAGGCGATACTGGTCACGTTTCTCGTGGAGAGATTCTTTATATCCTCCTTGGTCGTAATCCCTCCTGTAGTGGTTTCATCCTTTCGGATAAGCGGCACTTTATAATCCACGATTATCACCTCATCCATTATTTCGGCATCTGGACTCATTTTTACATCAAGCGACGTCATACGATCAGGAGTCACGATAACACCATTGGCTTGATAGTCCGCCATGCCTAAAAAGGATACCTTTACAGTATGCTTTCCAGCAGGGACTGGCTTGATGTTATAGTAGCCATCAAAGTCTGTAAGCGCACCATGTATGGTACCATTCACATCAACTGTTACACTTGCATAGGGAACACCTTCGCCCTTATCATCCGTAACTCTTCCCGCAATTTCACCATCCTGTGCTGAAAGGCCAAAGGAAATTAGCAGTGCCAAAAAATAGCATATCAATCTTTTCATAAGCTAATATGAGAATTTTAATTTATTTAACTTTAATTATTTGCGGACAAATATATACAAAAATAGTTGCCTAAAAGAATTATCAACTATTTCACAAGTGAATGTTACATAAGTCTGACAAATTAGCATAATTTATCCCAAACCTTCTTTAGAATTTGTTCATATTCTCGAATTTAGGTCCTGAAATGTTCAAAAATTGGAATTATTGGGTTTTGCCCGAAAAAAGAAGTATTTTTTTGTAAGACTCCTACGATTCCCAGTATTTAGCACCAAGCCATTGAACTTGTAGGAAGGGCAGTTTTCTATTTGCCAGGGATGTCTCTAGCATTTTTATATATTTGGGCGATGCCGGAGGCCCGGGCTATACGGGGCTGCGCTGTCGCTCCGGTACTGTGGTGGCGGGCTTTCGGCTTTGTTTTAATCCATGCTGTTGAAAGCCCGCCACCCCAGCACAAACCCCTCCTATCCCTATCGCTTTTTCACGATTCAAGATTTTCGATTCCCGATTTACGATCCTGAGGCTAATTTCAATAACTACAATAAATCTAGAGTCCATTATCTAGTGTGTTGCTTCTACTGCTCATTGTCTATTATC
>CAYZQX010000355.1:0-4627 GCA_964480615.1 uncultured Chitinophagales bacterium
TATGTTCATACAGCCAAAGAACATAAGACTAAACCTCTACTATCCCTTTCGCTTTATACGGGTTCAAGATATACCCACTTAAAGCTTGCGTTGTAGTAACTATTTTACATCTAATAGGTATTATCTAGGGTACTGCATCTAGGTCCAGATACAGTGCGTATTAGCCATAGATAATAACGTATTAGGATATGGCGATCATTTTTTTTGCTATTTTTGTGCGTTGTGGTGATTCGCATTCTATGCATATTGTGGTTGTTAGCCTTGGTGATACCTCCTGTGGTGAACACTGGATGGATGCGCTATGAGCAATCAAAAGCAAAACGCGAGGCCAAGCACACCATTATGAAAGGTCTTGGCAAGGAGGAACTCACTCTTTTTACGCTGGAAACTAAGCAGCTTGCTACGGATTTGCTTTGGACTAAGAAAGATGAGTTTAAGTACAAGGGTAAGATGTATGACGTGGTCTATACGGATACTTATACTTGTGCGCATCATGTCTTGCTATGGTGCTGGGATGATAATAATGAAACAAGATTGGTCAAAGTTATTGATGAAATGGCAAAATTAATCTATGGTGCACGCAGCGATCACAATAATAGCACCCAACAAAAATTATTTGATTTTTACAAGTCATTGTATTGTAATGATCCTGTAATAGAAAACTTTTTCTTCAGTGCTTTTGATGCTCGATTATTGCATAGTGATTATTATCAGTTTTGTTTATCAGAAGGCATCATAAAATGCTTGGACATTCCACCGCCAGCTGCTTAACCTTCATCAGGCTTAAAACTATGAGCCCACCCTGTAATTTAGCAAGGATGTTGGTGCGATGGAATGATTAAGTGATTAACACTGTATGCTAATGGCTTGATTAGCGAATTATATTAGTAAAATGTATTGATTGCCATTAAGTATTATTTGTTCTGAGCGATAAGTCCTTTGCAACTATAGTAGGATAATTGCTTTACATTGGATGACAGCGGTGTTTCCCTTTACAGTATGTATTCATTATAATAACATGCCACAATGTTGTTAGGCTGTGAAAGGCAAGAGCGATTTATTTCTCGTTACATTGCTAAGCTGTAGCATCACCTTTTCATCCACATATTCCAAAGGTCACAGTTATACCTCGTATGTTTAGGCACGCCATTTTTGTATTTACAGTCTGCTATAAGGCTGCAGTAGGAGTGCTAGATATGCTTGGAACATTTTAATAGTTATTATTGTATTGTTGTACTTCACCTCAAGGTATGATATAATGTGTCGGAATGCGACGTACAAATATGTTCATGCAATATGCTATGTTCTATAATTTCTATTGCGATGATGTATATGTACAGCTTATTGCTATTTTCATTCGCTAATTGCAGATGGTTTTCATATAATTATTAGGTGAGCCTACCTAATTTATTTCTATTGAACAATGATTTTAGTTTTTGTGTCAATGTCGGCTTAGCTCATGAGCAGTGGCATTGTGGCATTAGGTGGACTCAGTCATTGTCAATACTTTTCAATTATCAAATAAATTTTTCATAGTATTATGAAATTCTTTTTAAGTAATAAATATCTTATTACATTTCTAGTTATTGTTTTTAATATTCCTGTATTGTCGCAGGAGTCTTTGCCTAACGATTCATTAGACACACCTATAACCCTTAATGAGGTAACCCTGAGTGCTAATAGGGTAGCTGAAAGCAAACTAAAAATCTCTCAGCATATCAGTTCGATCGCACTCAATGAAATTAAGTTTCAGAATATTCAAAACACGGCTGATTTGTTATCCAGCACAGGAAAGCTAACAGTGCAAAAGAGTCAACAAGGTGGTGGAAGTCCTGTCATTAGAGGTTTTGAAGCCAGTAGGATATTATTAGTAGTGGATGGGATAAGGATGAATAATCTCATCTATAGAGCAGGACATCTTCAAAATATAATTACGGTTGATGAAAATATCCTCCGACTCTTAGAGGTTAGCTATGGCTCTTCCTCTACTGTATATGGCAGTGACGCATTAGGCGGCTCGATACATCTCCATACCTTAAACCCCTATCTTCAATCAGAGCTGGGCAGGTCAGTGGCTGGTAACGCGATGATCCGATATGGCTCTGTGAATAATGAAAAAAAATTACACCTAGATTGGACATTAGCGGGCAAAAAATTTTCTTCGCTGAGCTCTATTAGCATTGCTGATTATGACAATCTATTAATGGGTAAAAATGTGCCAAAAAACAAGGAGGATTTTGGTCAGCGACTGAACTATATAGAGCGTATTAATGGAATAGATTCAGTGGTTACTAATAACAATCCACACCTTCAAAAATTCTCAGCCTATAGCCAGCTCGATGCAATGCAAAAATTTTTGTATCAGCCTAATGACAATAATACGCATATACTCAATGTGCAATATTCCACTAGTACGAATATACCTCGTTATGATCGACTTACTGATCTTAGCAATGATATTTTGCGCTTTGCAGAATGGTATTATGGTCCGCAAAAAAGGTTATTAGCTGCTTATCACTGGGATCGCAAAAATTGTTTCTTAGGTCATCAGCTTTTCACTAATATCGCCTATCAATACAATGAGGAGTCGCGTCATCAGCGGAGGTTTCGCAAGGATGAATTGCAACATCGCAAAGAGGCGGTCAATATGTTCAGTATTAATATGGGCTTGCACAAGAAAATACATAGATGGGACTTGCGATACGGCCTTGAAGTGGTTCAGCAATTCTTAAAGTCTCAAGCGCATGAAGAGAACATTGTAACTGAAATGATTAGTCCACTGGATACACGTTATCCTGATGGCACTAATGCAATGATTAATACCGATGTCTATGGCACTGCATCCTATAAGCTAGATGAAAAAACTAATGTGAATATTGGGTTAAGGATGGGTTATAATGCGATGCGATCGAGTATGAAAGACACCAGTTTTTTTAGCTTTCCATTTACTGAGATCAAGCAACAAAGTCCAACTTATAGTGGTAGCCTCGGCATTGTATTATTGCCGGTCAAAGGAATGAAGATTTCAGCGAATATAGGTACTGGTTTTAGAGTGCCTAATATCGATGACCTCGCTAAGATATTTGAGTCGGGTGCAGGTACAATTATATTGCCTAATGAAAATCTCAAGCCTGAGAAAACCATTACACCTGAACTGGGTTTGCATTACCACGCATCTTCGCGATTCAATATGGAAACAGCGGTGTTTTATACTTGGTTTATGGATGCTATTGTTACAATGCCCTTTACCTATAACGGTCAAGATAGTATATTGTATGATGGTAGTTGGAGTCAGGTGATGGCCAATCAGAACCAGCGCAATGCATTCTTGACTGGTCTTCATGCAAGTGCTGAATACAACCCCATCGCTAAACTATGGATGAGTGGAACATTGCACTATACTTATGGTCGCATCGTTTCACAAGAGGATAATACGACCATGCCCCTCGATCATATAAGTCCTATGAGTGGCCGCCTTGGTATAAGATGGCAGGATAGCAGATATACCATTGATTGTTATGCGCTTATGAATGGAAAAAAATCAATTGGTGATTATTTGCTCAATGGAGAGGACAATGAACAATATGCACCACCTGATGGTACGCCAGCCTGGTTTACATTGAACATCAAAACCTCTTTGAAGGCGCATAAAAATATAATCATACAAGCAGGTATTGAGAATATTATGGATCGTCAATATCGAACATTTGCTTCTGGCATCAATGCACCTGGTAGAAATATTTTTGGAACGATTAGATTCAAGTGGTAATGTGATGATTTGCATTAAATGTATGTTGATTATAAGATCACATACATTGTAACGATTATATAAGAAAGGAATATAATATTTAATTTATTGCTATACTGGGTTCATAGCAATTACTATTTAGCATATACATTCACAAGCTAGGAGCAATGAATATTTCATGCTCCTTTTTTTATTTCTATTGATTGATGTATGGAGAATTTGATGTATATATAGGGCTTGCTTAATAACTCTGAAATCTTTTATTGTTATAGGTTTTAGCCATTATAAGCGCATAGGATATTCACACAATTTTTTGGATTTCAGTAAAAAAGCTTGCATCAAATAAAAAAATGTCTTCTCATATACATTGCTCCTTCAAGTTGTATTCGCGATAGGGATAATAGCGGCACCCCGCAGCGACCTTTTGGGAGCGAGGAGTATAGCGAAATCAAGTTTCCACTAAAAAGAGTGGAGCAAAGCGGAACTAGATAATAAAAATACGCAGATTCTGGCTAGCAAAAATCAATTATAAGCCAGCAAAGCCCGGGCCGCAGGCATCGCCATAATCGCATACATATGAGTTAATTAGCAAGCCCTATATATTGAGATGAATAGTATATAATTATAACTAACTGATGATAAATAGGTAGTTATAATAATGAATCAATATAAAATTAAATAGGTGGGCGATGCCTGCCCTTCGTCAAGCTCAGAGACAGGCCCGGGCTATACAGGGCTTCGCTATCGCTACGGTACATTGCTGGCAGGCTTTCGGCATTATATATTCAGCAACTGAAAGCCTGCCAGCAATGTACAAACCCTTCCTATCCTACCGTGTACACAGATCTTTTTATTTTTGCAGATGATAACTTATGAACT
>CAYZQX010000356.1:0-4613 GCA_964480615.1 uncultured Chitinophagales bacterium
GGAGCGAGGAGTATAGCGTAGAGCCCGGGCCGCAGGCATCGCCAAAAATTTTACTATTTTGAGTTATTTGGCAAGGCCAAAGTAAAATTAGGAAATATTGAATAACCCATCTTATGCCGGTGCATATAGAAAGGAGGAATCAATGAACAGAATATCTGAAATACATCGAAAAAAAGCTGTGGAATAGATTTTCTTTCAACTAGTAGGCTAATAGAAAAATATTATTTGGTTAAAATAATCTAAACTCAAATTGCAGGAATTCCAATAAATAAAGATTATTTATCTTTGGCTCAAATTTTAAATTACATAATTTTAAAAATGAAAAAAATTCTTTTTTTAGCCATCAGTGCATTCTTTGCATTGACATTTAATGCGACTGCACAATCGGCTGATGCTGTATTGGATGCTTATTTTGACAAAATAGGAGGCAAGGACAAATGGCGTGAAATCAAAACGATCAAAATGGATGGTGTGGTAAAAATGCAAGGTATGGAAATAGGTCTTACCGTAAGCACCGTACACCAGGAAGGTATGCGCACCGATATTAGCCTCATGGGCATGACAGGCTATGAATTTATTACCAATACCGAAGGATGGAGCTTTATGCCATTTCAAGGACAAACTAAGCCAGAGGCAACACCCGCTGATATAGTAAAAGAAAGGCAGGGATCATTAGATGCACAAAGCGAATTACTAGATTATGCATCTAAGGGACATACAGTAGAATATGTAGGCGTAGAAGATGTAGAAGGAACAGAATGTAGCAAACTAAAATTCACATCTAAAGCAGGTGTGATTACTTATTATTTTTTTGACAATGATAGCAAGCTATTGATACAAACAGTCAATAAGATGAAAGCAGCAGGTAAAGAGATGGAATCCAAGACTATACTCACAAACTACAAGGATGTAGATGGCCGTAAAATGCCGCATGAAATCATCAGCGAAATGGGTCCATTAGAAATCAAAAACATTGTAGTAAATGGGCCTATTGATAAATCGGCATTTGCTACTCCAAGCCTTGAACCAGCACAAGGAAAATAAGCCAATTTTTTAGTTATATGTCATCATTTACTAAATGAATGAATGGCATCAAGAAGGCTTATCGCAATTTATTCGATAAGCCTTTTTTAATATTAAAATACCCTTGAAAAATTCCATTATGAAAAAACACATCATACATTATTTAATCGCAGTGGCAACCTTGCTATTTACCAGCTATAATTCATTAAGTGGGCAGGCAAAGGTTAACTCCTCCACATTTGGAGCACTCGAAGCTAGAGCATTAGGACCTGGTACTATGAGTGGCCGAATAACAGCCATCGAAGGTGTCAATAATGAGCCTAAAACAATTTATGTAGGAACTGCTGGCGGTGGTATATGGAAGTCCACTAATGCTGGCGCATCCTATAAATCTATCTTCGATAAGTATTGCCAATCCATTGGCGATATAGCCATCGATCAAAAAAATCCTAGCACCATCTATGTAGGTACGGGAGAGAGCAATATGCGCAATACCGTATCTATAGGCATGGGCATTTACAAGACCACTGATGCAGGCGAAAATTGGACCAAGATAGGGCTGGATAGCACCGAGCATATCAGCAAAATTATCATCAACCCTACTAATAGTGACATCCTATATGCAGCAGCACCTGGACCCTTATGGAGTGATAGTCCACATAGAGGGTTATATAAATCCACCGATGCTGGAAAGACTTGGCAAAAAATATTTTTCATCAGCGATAAAACTGGATGTGCCGACATCGCTATGAATCCTAAGAATCCAGAAATATTATATGCCAGTATGTGGCAGTTTAGAAGAAAACCTTATTCATTTGAATCAGGTGGACCAGAGTCCGGCTTGTACAAGAGTATTGATGGTGGAAAAAATTGGACACCCATAAGAAAAGGCCTACCAGAAGGCGATTTAGGACGTATTGCGCTCGCACTTGCACCTAGTGAACCCGATAAGTTACTGGCCATCGTCGAAGCCAAAGAAACAGGTTTATACATTAGTTCCGATGGAGGACTTAACTGGAAAGTTCAAAGCGCTACAATGAATGTTACTTCTCGTCCTTTCTATTTTTCTACCCTTGAATTTGATCCATTCGATGCCAATCGGGTTTACCGACCAGCATTCACATTCTCTTATAGCGATGATGGTGGATTATCATTTGCCGATGTGTCTAATGATGGCGGCTGGGTACATCCCGATCACCACGCATTGTGGATTAATCCTAAAAATACCAACCAAATGTTTTTGGGTACCGATGGTGGCGTATATATAAGCAATGATCGTGGAGCTACATTTATGTTTTGTCACAACCTTCCTGTAGGACAGTTTTACCATGTAGCTGTCGATAATGATGAACCTTATAATTTGTATGGTGGATTACAAGACAATGGATCTTGGATTGCTCCTAGCGCATATCCCGGTGGAGTTGGAAATGGTGAATGGAAATCCGTCTATTGGGGTGATGGTTTTTGGACTGTTCCTGATCCAACTGACGATGGCATCATATATGCCGAATACCAAGGAGGTAATATGGCTCGTATTGAGAAAAAAGGAATGATACCGAACAGTATCAAACCACAAAAAACCGAAGATCAAGAAAAGCTGAGATGGAACTGGAATACACCCATACACCTAGGTAATAAAAATCCAAAAAATCTCTATGTAGGTGCACAGTACCTATATAAATCGAATGACCAGGGAAGAAACTGGAAATGCATATCGCCCGACCTCACAACCAATGACAAGAAAAAACAAGAACAAGAAAAAAGCGGTGGACTAAGCGCTGATAATACCAGTGCTGAAAATCACTGTACCATCTATTATATCGCCGAGTCACCACTCGATGAAAATATTATATGGGTAGGTACTGATGATGGCAATATTCAAGTAAGTTCCGATGGCGGAAAAAAATGGAATAATGTAGCTAATAACTATGCCAAATCAGGAATTCCTGCACAAACTTGGGTGAGCAGCATCAGTCCATCAAATTTTGATAAAAATACAGTCTATGCTACATTCGATCGACACGCCTATGGAGATCATAAAACTTATGCGGCTGTATCTAATGATATGGGAAAAACCTGGACACAGTTTAGTAGTTCTGAATTTACAGGATACGCCAATATAATTAAAGAGGATTTAGTCAATAAAAATCTATTATTCCTTGGCACTGAATATGGGTTGTTTACTTCATTAGATGGAGGACAAAACTGGTTTAGAATGAAAAATAAAATTCCAGATTATGCCATGGTAAGAGACATACAAATTCACAAGCGCGACAACGCACTAATCGTAGCCACACACGGACGTGGGATATACATCATCGATGATATTAATCCTATGCGCTCTATGACAAATGAATTAATGGAAAAAGAAGTGGTCTTATTTGACCAAGGTAAAATAACACTGACCACTGGTAAATATGCAATCGGCTCACCCATTAGTGGAGGATGGACTGCTGGCAATCCTGATGAAATTCCACCCATCATGTATTACCTCAAAGATCGCGTAGTGAGTGGCGATGTTAACATAGAAGTATATGATGAACAAAACAATTTAATTCAATCCATACCAGGTACTAAAAGAAAAGGATTAAACAAGGTATATTGGAATCAGCGTATGAAACCTCCTAAAGTCGCTGAAGGTGGCACTAAGCTTGACTTTGGTGGCTTTGCTGCACCTCAAGTATTGCCAGGTAAATACAAAATCAAACTTACAGTAGCAGGTAAAGAATACAGTGATGATGTCGAAATGGTGCACCAAGACAAACCTAACTATACCATTGATGATCGCAAATTGCAGCACGAGGTGTCAATGAAATATTATAAAATGCACGAAGAACTCGCTGCTACTGTTGAGCGTATCAATAATGAACAAAAACTAATTAACGAACACAAGTCAAAACTCACCAAAGAAGAAAATAAAAACTATGCCGATACCTATTTCAAAAAATTGGAATCTCTACGTAACGAATTATTAGCCAGTGAAACCAAGTCAATGTTTGCTGATGAAGAGAAACTGAGAGAGCGCATCAGTGATGCCTATGGCTCGGTAGTTGATGGCGAGAATCGGCCTTCTAATCTTTTAATTGATAGAGCAACTTCTCTAAACAAGGAACAGATAAAGTCCAAAGAAGATCAGCAAAAAATAGACAAAGATATGGGTACCAAGATGCGCAAAATATGGGAAGAAGAAAAAATAATAGTTCCTAATAAAGCCAA
Organism: uncultured Chitinophagales bacterium; assembly: GCA_964480615.1. GTDB lineage: Bacteria > Bacteroidota > Bacteroidia > Chitinophagales > UBA2359 > CAYZQX01. The sequence continues at coordinate 4,240 of CAYZQX010000356.1, forward strand.
CTAGGTCAATACAGCATATACAATGATATACCAAAAGCCCAATCACAATGATTGGGCTTTTTTATTTTGCGCTATCGAAACTAGGAAGAGATTAACTGTAATAGATAAGAAACACTATAAACTTAGAAAATATAGTAATCCCACTACGCAAAAATATTAACATACAATTGTATAATATGTAAGTAGGGCTTGCTAAATAACTCATAAGTTTGCGATTATGGCGATGCCTGAGGCCCAGGCTCTACGCTTTTACTCCTCGTTACTTGCTGAATAGTTTATTTTCAATGGCAAGCAAGAATCTTCGCTTTCGCTCGATTTGTGCGTCGCTGTGGGGTAACCGCTTCGATCCTTATCGCAAATACAACTTGATGGAG
>CAYZQX010000357.1:0-4575 GCA_964480615.1 uncultured Chitinophagales bacterium
GTCCTAGTGGTCCTCAAGGCTTACAAGGTGTTGCGGGTCCTAGCGGAGCAACTGGTGCTACAGGAGCAACTGGTTTAACAGGAGCTACGGGTGCAGCAGGTCCACAAGGTTTACAAGGAGTTGCAGGTCCTAGTGGTCCTCAAGGCTTACAAGGTGTTGCAGGTCCAAGTGGAGCAACTGGTGCTACAGGTGCAACTGGATTAACAGGAGCTACAGGTGCAGCTGGCCCACAAGGTTTACAAGGTGTTGCAGGTCCTAGTGGTCCGCAGGGATTACAGGGTATAGCTGGACCTAGCGGTGCAACAGGTGCACAAGGTCCTCAAGGATTAACAGGCGCAACAGGATTAACTGGAGCTACAGGTGCAACTGGCGCACAAGGTCCACAAGGGTTACAAGGTATAGCTGGTCCAAGCGGTCCTCAAGGCTTACAAGGAGTGGCAGGTCCAAGTGGTGCAACTGGTGCACAAGGACTACAAGGTTTACAAGGCGTTGCAGGTCCAAGTGGTGTAACAGGAGCGCAAGGTCCTCAAGGCTTAACTGGTGCAACTGGCTTAACTGGTGCTGCTGGTGCAACTGGTGCACAAGGTCCTCAAGGGTTGACTGGATTAACTGGTGCCACAGGCGCTCAAGGTATTCAAGGCGCACAAGGTCCTCAAGGTCTTGCTGGGTTACAAGGTGTTACTGGTCCAACTGGAAGTTCAGGAAGTAGCATATCTGTGGGTACAGTTATAGGGTTCCCTACTTTTGCTGGTTCAGTAGTAGGTGATTTGTATGTTGATAGTGCTGGAACTATATATGAGTGGAATGGTTCATCTTGGGTTTCTTTAGGAGTTAGTCTTGCTGGTACAAGTGGTGCTGGTATTTCGGCTGGTTCCGCAATAGGAAGTCCTACTTTCTCAGGTTCTGTGATTGGAAGTTTATATATAGATGGAGCTGGGTCAATGTATCAATGGAATGGAACTTCTTGGGTATCATTAGGTATCAATTTATCTGGTTCTGCTGGTGCTGGTATATCTGCTGGTTCTTCAATAGGTAGTCCTACTGTAGCTGGCTCAGTTGTGGGTAGTCTTTATATTGATGGATCTGGTTTAATGTACCAATGGAATGGTTCTAGTTGGGTTTCTATGGGAATCAACTTAACAGGCCCACAAGGTGCACAAGGTCCACAAGGACCTCAAGGAGTACCTGGATTAGCTGGTGTACAAGGCCCACAAGGACCACAGGGTCCTCAAGGACCTCAAGGATTACAAGGTGCAACTGGATTAACTGGTGCTGTAGGAGCGCAAGGTCCTCAAGGAGTACAAGGATTACAAGGTGTTAATGGAGTGCATTGTTGGGATTTGAATATGAATGGCCTTAATGATTCGTTTGAAGATATCAATCTTGATGGATTATTTACTACTGCTGATTGTTCAGGAACTAGTTCAGGAGTTGCTGGTCCTACAGGACCTACTGGTCCACAAGGTCCACAGGGTATTGCTGGTTCACAAGGACCTGCAGGCTTGAATGGTGCAAATGGTGCTACTGGAGTTGCAGGTGCAACTGGTCCTACTGGACCACAAGGATCTCAAGGTATCCAGGGTATTCAAGGACCTCAAGGTTTAGTAGGACCTCAAGGTATTCAAGGTGTACAAGGTATTCAAGGTAATCCTGGAATTAATGGAACTTCAATAACTACAAGCCTAATAATAGGTCCTCCAACATTTACAGGAAATGTAGCTGGTGATTTACACGTTGATGGAAATGGTACTGTATGGGAATGGACTGGTACTGCTTGGGTATTAAATGGTTCTAATTTAGGAACTCCTGGAGTATCTTTCAATTCTAATTCTATTAACACCTCAACTGTATATACTGTATATACTGATGCTAACTATACTGTTACATTTGCTCCATCTACTGGTACATTTAATGTAACAAATACAGTAGTAGCAGCATTAGGTGGATCTGTTGATATTGCGGTACTAAGTACTAGTGGTAATGCGACTGCAACTACGACAACAAGTACTGCAAACGTAATATTAGGTACAACTACAGGTGTGTTCGGTGGTCAGATTATAATTGGTCATAGCTTAGGTGGACCTAGTTTAACAATCGACTATATTGGTCGTGTAGCAGGTGCAACCTATAATATACAAGGATTAGTAAGTAGATTCTAATCTTTATTTAGAAAATTATAAACAGCAGGCCCTAATAAAGCCTGCTGTTTTTTTTAATAACACTTCTAATGGGATATTTTGGTTGCAGAATAATAGGGTAATTCTAAACTATTATTGTTTTGATAATAAGTGATTTGAAAATAGACTGGGAGAATCTGATACTTTGATTTTTGTAGTTGGTGTTATGAAGGCTGGCTTTTTTTAGTTATCTTGTAAGGATTCGTTTGTGTATATTTAATTTCGCAGATTTGACTTTGAAGACTTTCATTTTTTTGAAGTCCTTGCCTTGTAATCAGTTATGAATTTTAAGTTGGTTGGCTCGCGATAGCTTTAGATTCGACAGTCTTATAGATGTAATATTTTTTGCTTGAAAAGTTGGTTTGTTAATGGAGTATAGTTTTTTTCGAATTTGTGGTTAGTTTAGAGTTGATTTTGATAGTTATAGTTATCTAAATATGTGCTAAAATATATTTGAATCAAAATGAATTTGCTATAAATTTTCTATGTGGAAATGTGGAATTTCTTTAGTAGGTTTTTGTTAATTCTTTAGTGCGATAGGGATAGGAGCGGTACCCCGCAGCGACTTTAGGAGCGAGGAGTACAAGCGTATAGCCCGGGCCTTTAGGCATCGCCGTAATGATTTTTTTAGTGAATTTTTTATAAGTTATTTGTAATTCGCAAAATTGTCTTGTTGTTTTTAGGGATAATATGTGTTGCAATTATAGTGTTTGATGTAGTGATATGTATTGCTATGTGGGTTGTTTGAAAATTTTGTAAAGTGTTTTAGAATATATTGTTTTAATTGGGCTTGGTTGCTACTTGCAAAAACAATATTTTGATAATTATAGATTGAATTAATGAAATTATTAATGAGGTATTTGCATATATTATTAGTTGGATGGGTTGTTATGTTTGGCAATCAGTTGTCTTCACAATCACTTACAAGGATTAAGGATGTTAATGAGCTTATTAAGAAAGAATATTTCTTTGATATTGACACAACATTGTTGATGCAAGAATTAACAAAAGAAATGGTGCATAAGCTTGATAAATACTCTAATTATTATACAGTTGATGAGACTGATTATAGAAGTGAATATATATGGTATGGAATTAATTATGCTGGGATAGGAGTGAAGTTAAATGTGTGGCAAGATAAGTGTATAGTTTGGGAAGTGGTGCAAGGATATGATGCTTGGGCCAAAGGATTGATGATAGGAGATGAAATTGTAAGTATTGATGATAGTACAACTACTGGATTGAGTTTAGATGAAATAACTATGAGATTACGTGGTATAGAGAATACAGAGGTGAGTCTCACAGTTAGACGTGATGAAGTGACACATAATTATACTATGACAAGAAAACCAATTGTGGATGAGCCTATAGGATCTTACTTTATTATGGATAATAATATAGGTTATATAAATGTTAAACATTTTCTATTAGGGAGTTATGAAAAAGCTAAATCAGCTATACAAACGATGGGAGGTAATTACTTGAATGGGTTGGTGATAGACTTAAGAGGAAATTATGGAGGGGTTGTTGCTGAAGCATTAAAAGTTGCAAATTTATTTTTAGAAAAAGGAAGTTATTTATTGAGTTTTGATTTTGGAAATACTAAACAAGACATTCCTTTTTTTGCTGAGGAGCAAGTTAGTTTTCCATATTTGCCAATCGTCTTGTTAGTTGATAATAAAACAATTTCTTCTGGTGAATTGTTAGCTGCTATATTACAGGATACTGATCGTGGACTTGTAGTAGGGGATACAACTTATGGTAAAGGGATCGTGCAGAGTACTTATTATACCAGTGATAGTTCTAGCGTATATATGACTGTGGCTGAATATAAGTCTCCACTAGGTCGAGGTATTCAAAAATTGAATTTTGGCAATGATCAATTAATCATTAAGAATGAATTGATGAATGATAGTGTTAGGTATTACACTACTGATTGTGGGCGTCAATTAGTTGATAGATCAGGTATAGTGCCCGATGTGACTTTAGTAGGTGATGAATATCTAAAAGAGTGGGTAGTAAGCAAGATTGAGCAGGATTATTCAAGTATGGTTTTTATGAAGAATGCTATTGTTCATACGACATTTGATAATATTGTAAGTTTTAAACTAAGTGATGAAGTTTTTAATAAATTTTTCAATGAATTTATTAGTGAGCATACAGTAAGTAATAGGGATTTTAGGACTGGTATAAATGTTATTCAAAAGTCAATATATGATTCTTATGGAATTGAGGATACTGAAATTGTGGAATTGATAGATCGGAAAATAGTTGAAATGGAGAAGAATTACTTAAATAATAATAGAGATAAAGTTAAAAAATATATTGAAAATTTGATTATTAGAAAGAAGTATGGTGAGTCAGCTGGTATAAAGTATAGGATAAATAGGGAGTTGGA
>CAYZQX010000358.1:0-4564 GCA_964480615.1 uncultured Chitinophagales bacterium
AGAATTGAACTCAATATTGTATTATCGTAAATCCAAAATCGTGAATCGTAAATCGGCTATCGTAAATCGCGAAGCCAGCGATAGGGATAGTAGGGGTTTGTACTGTGCTGGCAAGCTTACTACTTCTATTTTTTATGTGATATAAAGCCTGCCAGTACAGTACCGGAGCGATAGCGAAGCCCCGAATAGCCCGGGCCTTTAGGCATCGCCAATAAACTTACAATGTAGAAAAATATTGTTGTGTTTTTCCTATTATTCATTGCCTCTTAGTTCAATAAATACGAGCCTCCTATAATGCTATTTTAACTTTAGTTCGGCTACACCCTTATCGAAAATAGATTCGTATTTCTCCTTGTCTTGTAGCAAACAATTTAAGATGATGAGGTAAACGATGTTTTCATGAGGAACAAAATAAGTAGAGGTATAAATTTCCAAATTAGAGCCAGGTGCTATTCCTGAATAGGATTGATGATGTAGTTCGCGCTCACCCATCTTTACTTTTTTTTCTTGAATTATCTTCGTGTTTTGGAATTTTTTCGGTGAAGACTTTTGGTAGCTTTCTACGAATTTTTCAAGTTTTACGGGTTGCTCTATAGATTCACTTGTTTTAGGATTGTAGCTGATACTGCCACGCTGCTCGATAATCGAAATTTTGGGATATGGATTGTTAGATTGTGAATAATCAGGTCCATAGAAGTAAGTGTATCCCTTAGAAATTTTTTGTTCTGAGAGCCATAAGTTGGGGATATTGAATTCAAACTTATTATCAAGGCTTTTATAACTATTATTGGTTATCCTTTCTTGATAAGCCATTTTAGGATTGGCTAGTGCATTCGCCCTTGGGTCAAGGGTTCTTGTAGTTAGTTCTTTTTTATCACCTGATTCTGTTGTTTTTTGAGTTGGCGATGTAGGATCTTGCTTAGCGGTTGATTGCTCCCGCTTACAAGCACTGAAGAGGATTAATAATCCTAAGAAAATTGATTTTATGATTGTCATTCAATATCCAATTGAGGTTAATTGTATTTTTCTAATATGAGGCCGATGGCTCGAATTTCGGTTAAGGGATTAGTGCGCATATTTTGATGTATGATTATTTCATATTCACCAATCTGATCGAAATGGAATCCTTCTTGTATGGTATTGATACAAAGCTTGGTGTTTCCCATACCTTTGCCTATCCACTTGCCATCAATTTCAGCAAGATTGAGTTCTAGATTAGCCTCTTTCCTTGTCTTATCGGGCAGTACGGTTGTTGTTTTAACCCATAAGTTTGCATATGGGTATGACTTGGTATGCTTAGTGGATATAGACAGATTGTACCTTGTCAATGTATCGGGGATCGAGAACTTATACGTAAGTGCATCATCATAAGACCAGCTATTATTAGAGACTGGCGTTACGGACTCGTAATAGGGTCTTGACTGACAAGCAATAATGGAAATAACAAGTAGTAGGGTAAGGTAGAATCTTATTCTATTTGGCCTTATCATCATTATCCTTAGGTTTAGGTGCTATAAAGTTTTTGCCTTTGTTGTTAGGCTTAGGTTTAAAATGCGTTTTCTTGGTTGTGCTGTTCGGCTTATTTGCTGTGTTATTAGCAGGGTCATTAGGTTCAACTGGTGGGCTAGGGGAGTTAGCAGCATCAGGATTCGCGGGTGTATTAGGTGGGCTAGGTTTTTTGAAGTTCGGTTTTGGTTTAGAGCTTTGTGGCCTAGGTTGTGATGGGTTGTTTTTAGGGGCATTTTCTGGTTTGGTTTCCGATGTTTCAGCCTTCGAATTCACATTGCCAGTATTTTTAGTGTTTGATTGGTTATTGGAATTCGGATTGTTGTTGTTACCAGGTTTTGCTTTTTTCTTATTGCGTTTGGACATCCGTTCAAGTGAAGAGAGTGAGGTTTGACCTACGGTATCTTCATAATCGATAAATGCTTCTTTTTTCGATGGAACGGGATTAGATTCCAGCTCAAGTGGCTTTTCTCCTTTCTTATTGAGCGCTAATATTTCCTTTACTTTATCCAAATCTAAAACGACGATACCAGCACCTTCGGGCAGGAAATAGTGCATTTTTTTTCTAAAAATATCGGTCTTAGCTAGTCGTGCCCGACCAGTTGCAATCTCTAGTGATTCAGCATTCTGTGGAAAGGCTTTTAAGGCATCCATATAAGTATCTAGTTCATAGTTCAAGCAGCATTTCAATCGCCCACATTGTCCGCTGAGCTTGCTTTGATTGATTGCTAATTGCTGATACCTAGCGGCGTGAGTATTTACTGATTTAAAATCATTTAACCAGGTGCTGCAACACAATTCACGGCCACAAGCACCTATGCCACCTACTTTGCCTGCCTCCTGTCTAGTCCCTATTTGACGCATCTCAATTTTCACCTTAAAATCACGTGCAAATACTTTGATCAATTCTCTGAAATCTACACGATCATCAGCGGTATAAAAGAAAGTAGCTTTTTTGCCATCTCCTTGAAATTCTACTTCGGCTAACTTCATAGCGAGACCCAAATCTCTAGCCATTACCCTAGCCTTAATCAATGCTTCTTTTTCTTTGGCTTTGGATTCATGATAGGTGATCATATCTGCTTCGTTAGCGATACGCATAAGTCGAGTTATGCGGTCGGAGTCTTCCTTAATGCGTTTTTTCTTGAGCTGTAAGCGCACAAGTTCTCCAGTGAGGGATACTGTGCCTATATCCAATCCCATAGCAGTTTCTACAACTACATAGTCACCAGTGATGCAGGGTAAATTATATATATTTTTATGATAATCTTTTCGACTACCATTGTTAAAGCTAATTTCGATTACTGGAAATCTTGCAGCCTCTCCACCATAAGAAAGATCCGATAACCAGTTATGTACATTTAAGCGATTACATCCACCAGTTGAGCATCCGCCCTTACCGCCTGACTTACTCCCACATCCTCCTGACTTACATCCTCCTGATCCACAACCCATAAGTTAATTATTAAAATTGGTTCAAAAATAGGGAAAATATCGGTAATAGAACATTTATCCTTTTATTTACTCAATAGGACACGTTTCCAAGTGATCACTAAATTCGTCCACAGCAGCTTACTATTTACATTTCTGCTTATATATTGCATAGCTCTATTCATTGTCCTATTGAGTAGCTCTACTTGTTCTTGCTTTAAGGAATTTATCGGTATTGCTTGTACCAACCCAGCAACCGAGTTATTTTCACCTCTGTATTTATTCATCAAATTCCATTCCAGTACATCCAGTGAGAATTTCAACATCATCCTTTGTTGATCCCTTGTATGACCCGCTGTTTCTTCAATCCAGGGCTGTAATCCTATTATGTCATTTCGTTGTATTAGGTTGATAAATTGACTAAAACGTTCCCTGGTTTGATCATCGTTTTTATGTAGATTTTGCAATGCTTTAATCACATCGCCATCAGCAGTGTGTGCAAGGTTATAGGCTTGTTCTGGATTAATTTTTTCTTTCTCTATGAGGTATTGAGCAATTAGATCGGGTTCTATGGCATCTAGGATATAGGATTGTGTACGCGATTGTATGGTACCTAGTAATCGATCAGGATTGTCAGTCACCATAATTATGCGTGAACCTTGAGGTGGCTCTTCGAGAATTTTTAATAGTTTATTGCCTATCCCATCGAGGTATTGTGGCTTCCAGAGTATGAGAATGCGTTCTTGCGCTTCGAGTGCCTTAAAGTGTAATTGCTTTGTAATCTCGTTGCATTCAGCTGCATTGATATTGACTGATTTAGTCTCAGATGAATGCGCTTCGCGCCAATCATCAATGGTGAGATATTGTTTCTTTTGCAGTACTTCCCTCCAGTTTTTTAGATATAAGGAGGCAGTAGTGTTCGCATCTTTAGCAATAAAAGGAAATGAATAAGTTATATCAGGGTGATTAAATTTTACCATTTTATTACAAGCATTACAAGTGCCACAGGCATCTTCCATTCCTGGATTAGTACAGAACAAATAGCTAGCTAAAGCCCGCGCGATAGAAAGACCACCATAACCATCTTGTCCTATGATCATTATGGCATGTCCTAGCCTATGTTCTCTAACTGCAGTGGTCAATTGTTTTTTGATAGCGGCTTGTCCTATTATATCTTTAAAAAACATAGTACGTAATTAAATAATAATTTTATTGTTAAGAATTGACGGCGTTAATAATTTCCTCGGATATGGGAGATATGGATGGGTGGTACATTCCTAAAAACTTACCATTTTCATCGATGAAATATTTTTGAAAATTCCACACAACTTCGCTATCCATCACACCATTATTGGATTTACTGCATAGCCAAGTATATAACGGATGCCTATTAGCACCTAGTACTTCGATCTTTTCAGTTAGTGTGAAATTAACACCATAATTTACCTCGCAGAACTCAGTAATGGTCTTAGGATCTCCTTGCTCTTGTTCCCCAAATTGGTTGCAAGGACAAGCAATAATTTCCAGTTTATCGCGAAATTCATTGTACAACTCCTGCAATCCACTATATTGCGGGGTGAAACCACATGCGGAGGCGGTATTGACAATTAATAACTTTTTGCCCTTA
>CAYZQX010000359.1:0-4564 GCA_964480615.1 uncultured Chitinophagales bacterium
AAGATGCGGTGCAGATTCTGGCTCGCCAAAAGCAATCAATAAGCCAGAAATAGCCTGGGCCGGAGGCATCGCCCATTTTAAAAAACTATAGTTACTAAATTGACCCGTCTAAAACTACTAAATATAACCCTTCAACCCCTTTAATCGATCTATTACATCTCCTTGAACATGACGGCTAATTAGTTCACAAAAAAAATAATGTCAACAAACGTGTTAAAAAATACCCAACTTCATATATTTGCATAATATTTAGTTTAAGATTAAACTATTAGCCCTCCAAAGGGGTTTAATTATATTCTAAGATCATAAAAGTAAAAAAAACAATGGTACAACGATTTTTAATTTTATTGCTGCTCACCTTATCGCCCGTTATAGGACAGGCTCAAATGTCGGCTACACAAGTATTGGACAAGATGCTATCTAGTGTGAAGGCTACTAAGACGCTGGAATATAGGTTTAAAGGAAAAGAAAGAATGAAGACTAAACCTTCACAGCTTGAGGCTGTTATCAAATATCAAACCGTTCCTAAGCGCATATATGTAAAAGCAATCACCCCTGATGCGGGTACAGAAATCCTTTATGGAGACGGATTATACGGTGGTAATGCGTATGTAAATCCCAATAAGACCCTAGTGCCCAATATAAAGCTAGACCCTATAGGATCTATGTTATTTGGTGAGCGTTCCCACTACCCTATTACTTATGCAGGATACGATTTGCTGTATGATATTCTTACCAATGCGAAGAAGCGTTCGGATTATAGCATTGATGAGGTCCTCTCCTTAGAGGGATCCATAACCTTCGATGGCCGTGATTGTTATGTATTAGAATTAACTGATCCCAGCTATACCACGACTTCTTATACAGTCGTAGCTGGTGATAATGCACTTAAAATTGCCAAGAAAAAATTCATTCCCGCTTATGCCATCATAGATTTAAATCCTACCGTAAAAAGCTATTTTGGACTTACTGCTGGCCAAACGATAAAGATTCCCACTTCCTATGCCGCCAAAACAATTATGTACATAGATAAAAAAACTTTCTTACCTTTATATCAGCAATTATCAGATCTTAAAGGAGAGTTTGAAAAATATGAGTATTTAGATTTAAAAGCCAATCCTACTTTTAACTCAAGTACTTTTAGTGAGGACAATCCTGAATATGAATTCTGATAATCAAACTAACACAATATGGTAGCTTCTGAACCAAGATCCCAGCAGAGCAATAAAATTGACCAAGACTTATTAGTTATCAATAAGCAAAGACAATTCTTTAATGAAGGGCATACCCTTTCTATCGCCTATAGGAGGAACCAGCTAAAGAAGTTGAGGGCGGTTATTGAAAAAAACGAAGCTGCAATCTTTGATGCCCTAAAAGCCGATTTACACAAGCCCGTTTTTGAAGCATTTGGTACTGAATTGGGCATTGTGTATGCCGAAATTGATGAGCATCTGAACAACCTAGATAAGTGGTCTAAGCCACAGTCAGTGGGCACAGGCTTTTTTCATTTTAAAGCCTCGAGCAAGATATACAAAGAACCGCTCGGTCAAGTACTTATCATATCCCCTTGGAACTATCCATTTCAGTTAACCATAAATCCCCTTGTAGGTGCTATTAGTGCTGGCAATGTGGTGGTCATTAAGCCATCAGAAATATCGGCTCACACATCAGCAATAATGGCCAAGATTGTTAGAGAATGTTTTGATGAGCAATACGTATATCTAATACAAGGAGATAAGGCCATCGTCGATAAATTATTGACGCATAAGTGGGATCTGATATTCTTTACAGGCAGTACTGCTGTGGGTAAGATTATCTATGAAGCTGCCGCAAGCAAACTCACACCTGTGATACTGGAATTAGGTGGTAAAAGTCCTTGTATTGTACATGAAGATGCACACCTTGAAAACTCAGCCAAACGAATAGCTTGGGGCAAAATCATCAATGCTGGCCAAACTTGCGTAGCACCAGATTATCTATACGTACACAAGGATATTAAGGACAAGCTGCTTGCTAGGATTCAATACCACATAACCAGTATGCTAGGCGAACAAGAAGAGCTTAGCAATGATTATGGACGCATTGTAAGTGAAAGACACTATCTCCGAATAGTTAACTTAATGAAAGATGGTAACATCCTATTTGGCGGAAAAACAGATAGTTCAAAAAGGTTTATAAGCCCTACGCTAATAACTGATGTTGAATTATCAGATACAATAATGCAGGAAGAAATTTTTGGTCCTTTATTACCTATAATTACTTATACCTCGATTGATGAAGTGATCAGTTTTATTAACAAGAGGCCTAAGCCGTTGGCATTATATGTGTTTACTTCATCTAATAAAATTGCTGATGAAGTCATAAGGCGAGTTCCAGCTGGTGGAGGCTGTATCAATGATGTTCTATGGCATCTAGGAAATAAAAACTTAAGCTTTGGTGGTGTGGGTGACAGCGGTATGGGGCATTACCACGGCAAGTTTTCTTACGACTCTTTTAGCCATAGCAAAAGTATTTTGAACCGTTCTAACCTCATTGATTTGCCCTTGCGCTATCCTCCTTATGACAAGTTAGAATTGCCTATTCTTAAAAAACTCTTTAAGTATTTCGGGTAGTATCCTACCTATTCTCTAATTATTGTAATATCGCCATTTTTTTCTAATTTCACAATTCGTGAAGCTTTATTGCTCATAGTTTGATATTGTGCAATCCATCTTGGCAAAACAAAGTCACAGGCTTCTCTAATTTCCACATCAATTTCATCGAAATTCACTGGGGTAGCCGTACCACTGAAATTAGGCGAGGTGGATAGGAGCGGGCGCTCACAAAGCTTTATTAGCTCATGGCAAAATCCATTGCTGACAATTCTAAATGCGCCTGTCTTATCTGCATTTTGAAGATGTAATGGCAGGCCTATACAGTTATCATAGATGATAGTGGTAGGCTGGTTTAGCAAATAAGAAATATCATCAGGATGGGGCAAATCAACTACATATTGACCAATCTCTTCATAGCTGCTAACAAGCATAATAAAGGATTTTTCTTTAGGCCTTCGCTTGATTTCAAATATCTTATTAGTTGCTTGATCATGTAATATGGATGCACCTAAGCCCCATATCGTGTCCGTGGGAAATAGCAATACCTTGCCTGCTTTTAATTCTTCTGCAGCATGATCAAGAGTTAGTTGGTACCTTCTATCTGGCATATATTAGAATGCTAAACCTATGGTAAAAGCACCAGTATAGTCTAAATTCCTCAATCGAATATCACTGAAATTATCCCCTAACTGATCCCATACCTGAGACTTAAAACGATCATACTTCATATCAAACTCAAATCCTACTCTTAGTACTTTTAGCAACTTAATATTGGCACCTAATAATAAACCTAAGCCAGCCCTCAGCTTGTCGCGATCTATATCTTCAATTTCATCAACAATATCTTGGTTACCAGGAAAAGTTATTGCTGTAAAAATCCCAGGATAAATAGTTAAAGCTCCTATATTAATATGCTTTTCCAATCCTAATATAGCTGTAAAATCCTTCCTATCGACATTGTATAATGAATCCACGATACTGCCCTGCCCTACTTCATAACTAATATTCTCTCTTTCCACACCTAATCGTCCAGCCCATAAATTTTCGCTAAACAAGCGTGCATTAAGACTCACAGTACTCGAAAACTTAGAGTCATCGTAATCAATAGATGCATCGTCACCCGAATTGGCATTGTCAATACTGAATGCACTAAAATTAGCGGTAAGGCTAAATTTTTGCTGCGCATGTACCATGCATTGCGTCATGGTTAACAATAATACGAATTGAAAATATTTCATAAAAAATCGGATTTTTTGATTAAAAATTAGTTTGGGTACTAAGAAAAAAATATTGCTTTTCTAAGCAACTGATTGTTTTTTCTTACAAATTTCGATACTTAATTCATCAATATAAGAAAACTTCCATATAAACTCATCTACTCCTATTGGGGCTGCCTTACAGGCCCGAGCTACTCCAGGCTGCACTTTCTGGCATTTAATTTTTTTCAATGGCTGCCAGAGTCTTCGCAAGCTCAATTTGTTTTCGGTCTTTTTTGCTGCCTCCCTTTTATTACTAACTATATATAATCCGCTCTAGAACAACTGCATTTTTCACTATAAGTCTTGTTGTAAAGGGAGTCAGTGAATAAGACTAAACCATTCCGTATCCCTTTAACAAATACAGCTTAACAATCCAATCAATAGACCAAGCTAACCGATCTAGCTGTATAATAAACCTATGTTCAAAAAGCAAAAAAATTAGTAAACAAAATACATTTTCAAAATAAGCTTGCAATCGTTTAAGCTTTACATAAACACATAAAGTATTGAACATTGATGATGCAAATAAATATATACTTCCATCTCATTAGCTAAATGAGCAATTCAACAAGAACAAACTATTACGGCTAATGTTTGACACATCATCCATTTTATTTAGCTATTAATTAAATGACAAAACCCAAGTAAATAATTAAGGCTTGCTAAATAACTTTGAAATCTTTTATTGTAATGGGTTCTAACCAATATAAG
>CAYZQX010000360.1:0-4561 GCA_964480615.1 uncultured Chitinophagales bacterium
GAGAAGACATTTTATAATTATGATGCAAGCTTTTTTACTGAAACCCATAAAATTGTGCGAATATCCATTGCACTAATAATAGCTAAAACCTATTACAATAATAGATTTCAGAGTTATTTAGCAAGCCCTAATTAGTGCAAGTTATTTTATCATTATTCACTTTTTTAAGCACAAAAAATTGATGGTGACAATGCTTATAACTATTGTTCATAAAATGACTATTAATTATTGATAAAGCCTTAACAGAACTAATCCTGCTAGTAGAATATTCGATATTCAGATAAGTAATACAATAGGAAATTCAATTGGCAATAAGAAAGTCGAAATAAAGAAAGATCAATACAATAATTTGATACTTGATAGATAGGGAATATTATTCATAGGATTTATAGTTATTTTTGCAAAATATGAGTAATAACAACCTCTTACCACTTAGAGATTTTTTCAGAAATCCACAGAAATCGAATTTTCAATTATCGCCTAACGGAGAATTCATCTCCTACACAGAGCCTTATGCCATGCGTATGAATATTTTTTTGCGCACGGTTTCTGAAGATGCCAATCCAAAGCAAATTACCTTTATCGAGGATAGAGATATAACGCAATATTTTTGGAAAGGGAATGATCATATACTTTACGTAAAGGATAATGGAGGGGATGAAAATTTTCATTTGTATTCAGTTCAAATCAGCAATATGCAAAAAACTGATTTAACACCATTTCCTGAAACCACTGTTATCATCATCGATGATCTACCTGATGATCCATATAAAATTATCATTGGCACTAATCAAAGGAACAAAGAAATATTTGATCCCTACTTAGTGGATGTACGAGATGGCAAGGTGGAATTACTAATCGAAAATCCTGGTAACATTACCTCTTGGCTTACCGATCATAAAGGCGAGATTAGAATTGCGATAACGACTGATGGTGTTAATAGCACATTGCTTTACCGAGCTGATAATAAGTCTGAATTTGTAGAAATACTTACCACAACTTACAAGGAAACATTGAGCCCCCTATTCTTTACATTTGATAATAAAAATTTATATGCTATATCGAATATCAATAGAGATAAAACAGCTGCTGTAATCATAGATCCCAGTACAGGAGCTGAATTAGAAATGATCTATCAAAATGAAAAATATGACACAGGGGGCATAGGCTATTCGCATCACCGCAAGGTGCTAACACATATCAATATTACAACTTGGAAAGATGAAGAAATTATCTTAGATCCCAAGATCAGAACTATAAAGGAAGAACTAAAAAAATATTTTCAAAACGAGGAAGTGTATCTCGTATCGAATGATAAGGAAGAAAAAATATTCATAGTAAGGACTTATTCGGATAAGCAATTGGGCAGTTTTTATCTGTACTCTACTATTACAGGAAAGATAAGACATATAGCCGATCGTAATCCTTGGCTAAAACCAGAGGAGATGTGTGCTATGAAGCCTATATCTTATATAACCAGAGATGGAAGAACCATCGAAGGTTACTTAACCCTGCCATTAGGATCAGTATGCAAAAACTTACCTACAATTGTCAATCCACATGGTGGACCATGGTCCCGAGATGTGTGGGGATTCAATCCAGAAGTACAATTCTTGGCCAATCGCGGTTATGCTGTCTTTCAAATGAATTTTAGAGGCTCTACAGGATATGGCAAAGAACATTTTACCGCTTCCTTCAAGCAATGGGGTAAGACGATGCAAGATGATATTACGGATGGTGTACAATGGTTAATAGACCAAGACATTTCTGATCCTGCAAGGATAGCCATATATGGTGCAAGCTATGGTGGATACGCCACCTTAGCTGGCATGGCTTATACACCTGAACTATATGCATGTGGCGTGGACTATGTAGGGGTGTCTAACCTCTTTACATTTATGAATACAATTCCACCCTATTGGAAACCCTATTTAGAAATGATGTACGAAATGGTGGGCGATCCAGAAAAAGATATTGAATTAATGAAGGCAGTATCACCCGTATTTCATGTGGATAAGATCAAAGCACCCTTGCTCATCGCACAAGGAGCTAAAGATCCGCGCGTCAATAAAAAAGAATCAGATCAAATGGTAGAAGCACTTAAAAAAAGAGGCATTGATGTACCCTATATTGTAAAAGAAAATGAAGGACACGGATTTGCTAATGAGGAAAACAGATTTGAATTATATGAAATGATGGAAGTTTTTTTTCATAAACATTTGTCATCTTAATAAAAAAAGAAACCTATGCCATTAATTCGGCTTTGGGATTCATACCTACCAAACTAGTAAAATAAATGATGGTACAAGTATATTGTAATGCTAAAATGAGTCTAAGTCAATTATTATTATTAGTTCGTATGCAGGATAGTTCTTATTTTTGACTCATCTTATAATATGTTATTATATCAGTAATACTTAAAAAAAATGGGGTTAGCAAAAACTTTTGGTGGAGCGGTATGGGGTATTAATTGTACCCTCGTATCCGTGGAGGTCAATATTACAATGGGTCAGGGATATTGGTTTAGCGGCTTACCTGATAATGCCGTTAAGGAAGGTATGCAACGGATAGAGTCGGCGATAAACAATATAGGTTATTCAATGCCGCGCATTAAGATTATAGTAAACTTAGCACCCGCTGATTTGCGTAAGGAGGGTTCAGCTTATGACCTCACTGTGGCTTGTGGAATACTAGCAGCCTCTAATCAATTGGTGGATAAGGAGGCATTGGAAAACTACATCATAATGGGGGAGCTGGCACTTGATGGTAAGCTAAGACCCATTAAGGGCGCATTGGCAATTGCCATCGAAGCGCGCAAAGCGGGATACAAGGGATTTATATTGCCCATCGAAAATAGTAGAGAAGCCGCTGTAGTAGATCAGCTAGAAGTATATGGTGTATCACATATTTCCGAAGTTATAGATTTTTTTGAGGGTAACAAAATTCTTACGCCTACAATAGTAAATACCCGCGATGAGTTTTTTGAGAACATCAAACAGTTTCCGGTCGATTTTTCCGAGGTCAAGGGACAAAAAAATATAAAAAGAGCCTTAGAAATAGCTGCTGCAGGAGGACATAATGTAATTCTCATAGGACCGCCAGGTGCTGGCAAGACCATGCTAGCTAAGCGCATGCCAAGCATATTGCCACCTATGAATCTATATGAAGCATTAGAAACTACTAAGATACATTCAGTGGCTGGTAAATTAGCAGCTGAAACTTCACTATTATCCTATCGCCCTTTTCGATCACCACACCACACAATTTCTGATGTGGCACTGGTAGGTGGCGGAAATAATCCACAGCCGGGGGAAATTTCATTGGCACATAATGGAGTTTTGTTTTTAGATGAACTTCCGGAATTTAAGCGCACCGTATTAGAAGTGATGCGCCAGCCTATGGAAGAGCGCAGGATAACCATATCACGGGCTAAAATGAGTGTGGAGTATCCCGCTAGTTTTATGCTTGTGGCATCCATGAATCCTTGTCCTTGTGGCTATTTTAACCACCCTGAAAAAGACTGTGTATGTCCACCTGGCACCGTACAAAAATATTTGAATAAAATATCAGGTCCATTGCTGGATCGAATAGACTTACACGTCGAGGTTACTCCAGTGGCGTTTAATGAGCTCTCCTCTCTAGAAAAATCGGAGAATAGCAACGCTATAAGAGATAGAGTCATAAAGGCGCGAAATATCCAAACAAAGAGATTTGAAGAAAATAATACCATACATGCCAATGCACAAATGTCAGCTAAAATGGTTAGAGACTTATGTGTTATCAATACCGCAGGTCAGGCATTACTCAAGGCGGCAATGGAAAAGCTTGGACTATCAGCACGTGCTTATGACCGTATATTAAAAGTAAGTCGTACTATTGCTGACTTAGCTGGTAGCGATGAAATCAAAATAGAACATCTGGCCGAGGCCATCCATTTCCGATCATTAGACAGAGAGAATTGGGGCAGTTAATAATTTATAGAATACATTTGTAAGTATTTCTATATTTACAAGCGACAAAATTCTTCTTTAGCTTTTGAACTATTTTGCTCGCCCTAACATTATAATAATTCATAAGTGTCAACCGTCCAATCATTTTTAACCGCCGAAGAGGAAAGAGAAGTAGTAGCAGCTATTGCAATAGCTGAAAAAAAGACTTCCGCCGAGATTCGTATTCACCTCGAAGAACATTGCGCTGATGAGGTGCTGGATAGAGCCGCATACGTATTTGCACAATTGCAAATGCAACAGACAAAAGCGCGCAATGGTGTTCTAATCTATATAGCTGTATCCGATCGCAAAATGTGCATAATCGGTGATGCGGGTATTAATGCACTGGTAAAAAATGATTTTTGGGATCATAGCTTGGCTGAACTTCGTTCACATTTTAAAATGGGAGCTTATAAGACAGGGCTTATCACAGCAATTCACACCATTTCTGATCTAATGAGTAACCATTTTCCTTATAATATTGCTGACATCAATGAATTATCAAATGAAATATCTTACGGATGAGAATAGTTAAAATATTATTAGTCAGTATCTTATTAGGCTTCCTATAT
>CAYZQX010000361.1:0-4558 GCA_964480615.1 uncultured Chitinophagales bacterium
TCCTTATGTCCTGATATTGATGTAGGCATAGCGCATGGACAAATGGGTGGTGATGAGCTAGAGGATCGCATGATGAAATTTGTCAATAAGACTTATGATGTATTAGTCAGCACAAATATCGTAGAGAGTGGGTTAGATATACCGAATGCCAATACCATCATTATTAACCATGCACAAAATTTTGGGTTGAGTGATCTCCATCAGTTGAGAGGAAGGGTAGGGCGATCGAATAAAAAGGCGTTCTGCTACCTCATATCGCCACCACTGCACAGCTTGCCTGATGATTCCCGTAAGCGCTTGAGGACCATTGAAGAATTTTCAGAATTGGGAAGTGGTTTTAATATCGCAATGAAGGATTTAGATATACGTGGAGCTGGCAATCTGCTCGGCGGTGAGCAGAGCGGATTTATAGCTGATATCGGTTTTGAAACCTATCAAAAAATATTAGATGAAGCGGTCATTGAACTCAAAGAAACAGAGTTCAAGGAACTGTTTAAAGAAGAAATTGTAAAAGACAAAAAATACTTGAGGGATGTGCAGATCGATACGGACTTAGAGATGCTAATACCCGATAATTATGTCAATAAAATTGATGAGCGATTGCTCTTATATAGAGAGCTCAATGAGATGCAAAATGAACAGGATTTAATGTCTTTTGGCGACCGAATGAAAGATCGTTTTGGGCCATTGCCTAAGCAGGTGCTTGAGCTATTTGAGGCGGTGCGCTTAGGATGGGCAGCCAAGATTTTGGGCTTTGAAAGGGTCATTATTAAGGGGCATAAGATGAGGTGTTTTTTTATCAGCAATGCCGATTCACCATTTTATCAATCAGCGTTGTTTCATAATTTATTGGCGATTATTCAACAAAAGAGATTTGCCGCATTTAAGGAGTCAGGGAAAAATTTTATGCTGGTGGTAGAGCACATTAATAGCATCCATCAAGCACAGGAATTTACAAGTGATATACTTGCTAAGCTAAACAGCAGTGAAGCGCAATAATACTGCGCAACTAACTAGGGCTTGCTAAATAACTCCGAAATCATTTATACTAAACAATTATGGAATATGCAAGTGCAAAGGAAATGTACAATAATTTCTGCTTTTTAGCAAAAAATTTTGCATCATAAATATGAAATGTCTTCTCTTGCACAGTGCTCTTTCAAGTTGTATTCGCGATAGGGATCGCAGCAAACCAAGCGATAGCGCAGGTTCTTGTTGCCATTAGAAAAGTAATAAGTTCGCAAGCACACCCCACAGCGACTTTAGAAATCAAGCGCAAGCGCAGATTCTTGCTTGCCATTGAAAATATACCTTCCAGCAAGTAGCGAGGAGTATAGCGTAAAACCAAGCGATAGCGCAGGTTCTTGCTACCTTTAAAAAATGAATATTTCACAAGTAACCCGGGCCTTAGGCATCGCCAAAATCGCATACTTATGAGTTATTTAGCAAGCCCTAACTACCGTGGATCGCATATTATAGTTTGAGTTCGTTCGCGCTACCCTCGAAACCTAGCGGGTAAAATTAGCATGGAAAAGAATTTATCTTCCTTGGCATAAAATAATGTTGAGCACTCAAGTCTTTGAATTGCTGTTGCAAGGAGTATTACAATTATTTGCAGATTGAGGTAATAAATCTATTGCGAAGACAATAGTCAATTGCCCACGAATTGTTACTAGCACTGTGAAACAATGTGCAAACTTTACTTTAGTAATTGATACGCGATCAATGCACTAAAATAGGCGATGACCATCATAAAAGTAGTTTGTATAATGGGCCATTTCCAACCATTGGTCTCGCGTTTCACAATGGCTATGGTACTAATACATTGCATGGCAAAAGCATAAAAAAGTAGGAGTGCTATACCTGTTGCAAAATTGAACTGAGGCTCATCTGAATTTCTTTTTTTCTCGGCTCTCAATCTTGCTTGCAGGGTGCCATCTTCTTCAAAATTTTCTCCTACGCTATAGATGGTGGCCATGGTACCTACAAATACTTCTCTAGCGGCAAATGATGTGATGAGTGCAATGCCTATTTTCCAGTCAAATCCGAGAGGCGCAATCGCTGGTTCTATAAATTTACCCGCTATGCCAGCCCAGGAGTTTTCCAGCTTTGCGGCATTCATTTTATAAGCTTTGTCTTCGGGTGTCCATTGCATTTCGGTCGATTCTTTTTCCACCTGTGCTATGGCATTAGCAATCCGATCACTTGGCCCATAAGAAGCTAAGAACCATAGGAATATGGATATTGCTAATATGATCTTACCTGCACCTCCTACGAATGACCATGTTTTCTCCTTGAGTACATACAAGAGGTTGCTCCATTTTGGCAACTTAAAATGCGGCATTTCCATGATCAAGTAACTTCTTTCCTGTGCCTTGATTAGTAGATGAAAAAATAATGCTGCTAATAGTGCAGTGGCAAACCCTAAGAGATACAATCCAAAGAGAACCAAACCTTGTAATCCAAAAGGGCCAATATTTTTTTCGGGGATAATGGTGCTAATGATAATCGCATACACAGGAAGTCTGGCTGAACAAGTCATAAATGGAGTAACCAGTATGGTAATCAGTCGCTCTCGCCAAGATTCAATAGTCCTTGTAGCCATAATCGCTGGTATGGCACATGCAGCACCTGATATCAAAGGCACGATACTCTTGCCCCCTAATCCAAATAGCCGCATAAAGCGGTCACTCAGAAATACCACGCGGGCCATATAGCCACTCTCTTCGAGCAAGGTGATGAATAAGAATAAAAATAATATTTGAGGGATGAATATGACCACACCGCCTATACCAGGCAGTATCCCTTCAGTGATCAGTCTTGTAATCCAGCTCGATGGCAACCACTCACTGAGATAAAAGCTCATCTTCCCAAATAGCGAATCAATCAACTCCATAGGAATCGCCGCCCAAGAAAATATGGCTTGAAAAACAAAAAAATGGACAATGAATAAGATCAAATATCCCCATACTGGATGGGTGAGTAGGCGATCGGCTTTTTGAGTAAGACTAGAACCTGCAATGGTGGATTGTATAATCGCTTCTTTGCATATCCGATTGATCTTTTCATAGCGTTGCTTAGTCTCCTCGATGGCCGCAGTTTCCCATACGATACCAGTCTGGTTTTTCCATTCCTGCCAGTTCATCATCACATGGGCTGGCAAGCGATAGAAATTTGATTTTTGCATCGAAATTTGCCAAGCTAGATAGGGCGTAATAGAAGGATCTAAGGTCTGTGCTTTTTCTATGAGTTCCACCGCCTCAATAGGTGGGCTCCAGAAGTTGGGTGGGTATAATAGGGTACCTAGTATCAGTTTTTTTATGGTATCGATTCCCTGTGCATCTCGCGCATTGATGAGCATGGACCTTATGCCTAATCTTTTTTCTAGTGTGGCGGTGTGTATGTGATTTCCGCGCTTAGCCAGCACATCGCTCATATTGAGTGCAAGTATCGTAGGGAAGCCGAGGTCAACAATCTCTGAAAGGAG
Source organism: uncultured Chitinophagales bacterium (assembly GCA_964480615.1). Taxonomy (GTDB): domain Bacteria; phylum Bacteroidota; class Bacteroidia; order Chitinophagales; family UBA2359; genus CAYZQX01. The sequence goes on from CAYZQX010000361.1 coordinate 3,488, forward strand.
CAATAAGCTGCGACTTAAATTCGTACTATCGGCTACCACCAAAACTAAATCCGGCTTTTTTGTAACGCTGGGAAATAACTCCTGCATCACCACCTCTTCGTCCAGGGTACGGGGATACAAGCTATATACGCCAGGCAGGTCTAAGATCTCCACATATTCTTCGTCGGTACTAAAGAATCCCGATTTTTTTTCTACAGTCACACCGGGATAATTCCCTGTGCGCTGACTAAGTCCAGTAAGCTGGTTAAATAAGGTTGTTTTGCCACTATTGGGATTGCCTACCAGTGCAACTTTTATATGTCTTTTTTCTTTCACTAACTAGCTTTAGAGATAATGATTAATTCGGCCTCAGACTTGCGCAATGCCAGTGAATAACCTGCTACAATAAAACATATAGGATCTCCAAGGGGGGCTTGATATTGCAATATAATTTCATTACCAGGATAACAGCCCATTTCCATCAGTTTCAATCCCAGCTCCTTGCTCGAAATTTCCTGTATGATGCCCTTCTCTCCTAATTTTAAACTGCCAGCTGTTTTCATTATTTAGAATTATTACAAATAATTTGCAAAACTAAGCCTATTTTTGAATTAACCACACAGTTTTTGAAAATAAATACTGAAAAGCAAGGCTGCAAACAGGCATCATCGCACTAAAAAAATTTTTTCACCCAATTCAATTTTTTGAATCACCAAAAAACAAAAGAATAAGCTCATAAAAACAGACATTTTATTGCAGCAAGATATCATTTACCACTGTCATAGACTAGGCCATCAATGATTATTTTTTTTCAAACATTGACGGTCGAATATTAACTTTCCATTGCCGATTAATTGTGAAATTTGATATGTTAAGAGATCGCTCTATAGCCCAATGATAGATGATTTTGGCGATGCCTGCGGCCCGGGCTGCTCCAGGCTTCACTTCGTTTCGGTCTTATTCACTGACTCCCTTTTTGTTTCAATACTCATATTCTACAGTTTATTATGACCTGACATAGAAAAGGCATAAGTGTTGGAGTCAGTGAATAAGACTAAACCATTCCGCATCCCTATCGCGAATACAACCTGA
>CAYZQX010000362.1:0-4526 GCA_964480615.1 uncultured Chitinophagales bacterium
GAAGATTCTGATGGCCTTTAAAAAACTAATAAAATCAGAAAGCCCCGCATAGCCCAGGCCGATCCCGTAGCTCAGGCGAAGGGTCGGCATCGCCCTAATTTACACTTGCTTTATTATTAACCAAGCGGGTATAAAATAATTTTTTTTTTAATTGATCTATAGGTGCATAAACCTAAAAACAAAAGCCGTCATAATAAATATGACGGCTTAATTTTATCAAACAAACTTGATTATTAACTGCTTATTTTATCAGCTTACAATGTGCTGGCGATATTGAGATTCTTAATAACCACTTTACCTTCTTCATCTATGTCAACGGTTAGTTCATCTCCTTGATTTATAGAGGAGTTCAACAATTCTTCGGCTAATGGATCTTCGACATATTTCTGAATAGCGCGATGCAATGGTCTAGCACCAAACTGCGGATCAAATCCTTTCTCAGCTAAAAAGTCTTTGCATTTATCACTGAGGGTTAACACATAGCCCATTGTTTTTACACGTTTCAATAGATCCTGAACAGCAATATTGATGATCTGATGTATATGTTCGCGATTAAGGGAGTTGAATATTACTACGTCATCAATCCTATTTAAGAACTCCGGTGAGAAAGTGCGTTTAAGCGCTTTAGAAATCACTGACTTAGTAAGCTCCTCGCTTTCCTGCTCTCTAGCATTAGTGCTGAATCCTACACCTGTACCAAAATCTTTTAGTTGGCGAACACCTATATTAGATGTCATAATGATGATGGTATTTTTAAAATCCACTTTTCGGCCTAGTCCATCGGTAAGGATTCCATCATCGAGTACTTGCAATAATATATTATATACATCAGGATGCGCTTTTTCAATTTCATCTAATAAGATAACACTGTATGGCTTGCGACGTACTTTTTCAGTAAGCTGTCCACCTTCTTCATAACCCACATAGCCAGGAGGCGCACCTATCAGTCTTGAAATGCTAAACTTCTCCATGTATTCACTCATATCTATGCGTATAAGTGCATCTTCTGTATCAAATAAATATCTTGCTAAGGCCTTGGCAAGTTCAGTTTTACCTACTCCTGTAGGACCTAAGAAAATAAAACTACCTATTGGTTTTTTTGGATCTTTAAGACCAACTCTATTACGCTGAATGGCTTTGGTAACTTTTATGATCGCCTCATCCTGTCCTATGATTTCTTTTTTCATATCGTCGGGCATAGTAAGTAAGCGATTACCTTCGCTCTGGGCAACACGTTTTACAGGAATGCCAGTCATCATGGCAACTACTTCAGCTATGTCTTCCTCACTTACTGGATGTTTTTCATTTCTCACCTTTTCTTCCCACATCTGCTTGGCATCTTCCAGCTGGTTGCTGAGTTTTTTCTCTCTATCGCGCAGTCTTGCTGCCTCCTCAAAAAGCTGGCTCTTGATGACCTTATTTTTTTCTACTTTTACTTCTTCAATCTGCGCTTCGATTTGAATGATGTCGGCTGGTACATTGATGTTTTTTAAATGTACACGAGCACCTACTTCATCCATAACATCTATTGCCTTATCAGGCAAGAAACGATCTGTTATATATCTATTGCTGAGATCTACACAAGCCTTTACAGCCTCATCCATATAATTGACATTGTGGAAGGATTCGTATTTCTCCTTTATATTGTGTAGAATGATAATGGTTTCATCACGTGATGGTGGATCAATGGTAACTTTTTGAAAACGGCGATCTAATGCGCCATCTTTTTCGATGTATTGGCGATATTCATCGAGTGTGCTTGCGCCGATACATTGTAATTCACCTCTAGCTAATGCGGGCTTAAAAATATTTGAAGCATCTAGTGATCCCGATGCGCCGCCAGCCCCTACAATCGTATGAATTTCATCTATAAATAAAATTACATCGCGATTTTTCTCTAGCTCATTCATAATTGCTTTGATGCGCTCTTCGAATTGACCTCTGTATTTAGTACCTGCAACAAGCGCTGCTAAGTCTAACATAACCAATCGCTTATCAAAGAGTACACGAGAAACTTTTCTTTGTTGGATGCGGAGTGCAAGACCTTCTACAATAGCGGACTTACCCACTCCAGGCTCACCTATTAATATTGGATTGTTTTTCTTTCGACGGCTGAGAATTTGCGATACGCGCTCTATTTCTGTTTCTCGACCTACGATAGGGTCCAGTTTACCCTCTTCGGCTAGTCTGGTAATATCCCTTCCAAAATTGTCGAGGACAGGGGTACGGCTCTTAGCAGAACCAATTCCACTTTTTCTCGGTGGCTGGTTGCCTTGATTGCCTTTGCCTCGATTTTCGTCCTCATCGAATTCTTCAGGATCATTAGGAAAACTACTCGATATGTCTTGTCTTACATATTCTAACTCCGAACTAAATATTTCATAGTCCACATCAAACTGCAAAAGAATTTGAGTAGCTAGGTTGTCTTTGTTTTTGAGAATTGAAAGTAGTAAGTGCTCAGTCCCAATCACATCACTTTTAAGTGCCTTTGCTTCTAATACGGTAACTTTTAGTACCCTTTCAGCTTGTTTAGTAAGTGGTAACTGGTCATTTTTTATAGGAGAGTGAGTGACTTTATCTTCTAAAGATTCCTCAATTTTTAATCGCAATTCTTCTAAATCAACATCGAGTGATTTAAGAACCTTTACGGCTAAGCTATCCCCATCGCGTATGAGCCCCAAGACCAAATGCTCTATCCCGATATTATCCTGAGAGAGTCTGATGGCTTCTTCGCGACTATACGAAATTACATCTTTAACCTTTTGTGAAAATTTAGCATCCATATTTATTTCTTCCGTCGAATTTTATACCAAAAATGTTAGCGTTACAAAAATACATTCTTTTATGTCAATTCGTCTATTTTTTTATAAAAGAATTGGTTAAAAAAGCCTTTTTGGCATACTTTTCCATCTATTTGTCAAATTATTTTAACTTTGCCAAAGATTTAAAAAAATGAAATATTCCATTGATAAGCAAGAACAGTTTACCATCTTCAAAGTGGAAGAGGAAAAATTGAATTCTATAGTTGCACCTCAGTTAAAAGCTGAATTAGTTATTCTCAATAATGAGGGCAATAGGAATGTGATATTGAATATGAACTCGGTACAATTTATTGACTCTTCTGGATTGAGTGCCATACTAGTAGGTAATAGGCTATGTGAAAATGATGGCGGTGATTTAATTCTTACGGAAGTGAATGATAATGTGCTCAGACTCATAAGAATATCACAACTCGATACAATCTTAAATATTATTCCCACGCTTCAAGAATCTATCGATTACATCATAATGGATGAACTGGACAAGGAATTGCGTGCTGGAGATGAATCACTTTCCGATGAATGATATTTTCAGTAACGATTCTTGGTTCTAACTCGGCAATCCCTGCTTATGGTCGTTATCCCACTGCACAGTATCTCAATATCAATGATACTTGCTACTTAATTGATTGTGGTGAAGCAGCCCAAATGCGTATCGAACAACTCGGGCTAAAAAAAAGTCGCATAGATTATATTTTTATTAGTCACCTACATGGTGACCACTATTTCGGGCTCATAGGATTGCTTACTAGTTACCAGTTATTACAGCGAAATAGACCGTTAACAATTTTTTGCCCACCAGGTCTTCAAGAAATTATTGAATTGCAGTTAGGCGATGCTAAAGGACAGCTCAATTTTAAACTTGAGTTCATAACTACTTCTAATGATACATCCTATTGCTTATTAGCAAATGAGGATATCGAGGTTTATACGATTCCTTTACATCATAGAATCCATTGTACCGGTTTTTTATTTAGGGAACTAAAGAGAAATCGCAAGATGATAAAAGAGAAAATTGAACAGTATCATATACCTATCTCAGCTATACCCTCAATAAAAATTGGCAATGATTTTATAACGCCACAAGGTGATGTAATCCCTAATGAATGGATTACTATTCCCGCTAAAAAACCAAGGTCTTATGCCTATTGTTCTGACACTGCATTTAACTTAAATATCGTGCCTCTTATTAGAGAGGTTGACCTGCTGTATCACGAAGCTACATTTTTACAAGAAAATATTGATAGAGCGGAATTGACCCTTCATAGCACCGCATTACAAGCCGCTACCATAGCCCAAGAAGCACATGTTCAATCGCTCATAATAGGTCATTTCTCTGCTAAATATGCCAACCTCGAACCACTCTTGTTAGAAGCTAAATCTATATTTCCCAATACAGAACTTGCTATAGAAGGTCGAACTTTTGAGATACTACATTGACCACAGTATGCGCTAGTTTTACTAAGAATTGAAGGGTGCTATAAAAACTAAGAATTAGTAATCTTAGTATGAGAAGGAAAGTAATTGTATTACTTATACTAAATAAACCTCATAGACATATTAAAGATATATTTTGGCTTGCTGAATAAAGCAGTTTTATATTATTATGGCGATGCCTAAAGGCCCGTGCTTTCCGTTCCTATCTTTTAGGAGGACCCGTTCTTAATTATTTAATATTTATTACCGCTGCATAATAATAGGTGCATA
>CAYZQX010000363.1:0-4503 GCA_964480615.1 uncultured Chitinophagales bacterium
ATCGTAAATCGCTCTAACTAGACTCTAGACACTAGATAATGGACACTAGACTTTAGGTAGTTACTGTCATAAACATCAGGATCGTAAATCGCTCTAACTAGACTCTAGACACTAGATGATGGACACTAGACTTTAAGTAGTTACTGCCACAAACATCAGGGTCGTAAATCCTAAATCGTTAATCGTAAATCGTTAAAAAAGCGATAGGGATAGGAAGGGTTTGTACTGGGGTGGCGGGCTTTCGGCTTTATTATTTCCAGGCTATTGAAAGCGCGCCACCCCAGTACCGTAGCGTCAGCGTAGCCCTGTATAGCCCGGGCCGCAGGCATCGCCATAAATATTATTTGAGATAATAACATTTTGTATCGTGTCACCAAACTGTTTATCCTTCTAGCTTACCCTTATTGTAAATCAGCAATTTTAATTCTATGTGCTCATGGAGTAGAGATAATCGTTGCTTGATTTATTTTGTATTACAAATTGCAAAAGTATAAATAGACTAAACAATTGAAACCTTTAGATTCAGTGGTAATTATGGAACAATGAATGAGCAAGTTATAGCTCTAAGAAGGTGCGATTCCAGCGTATAGGGAATGGGTCACGATACAATTCCTGCGAATACAGAATAAATCCGGCCTTGCCATAGATATCATCAGCTGGTATGAGACCCCAATGTCTTGAATCATCAGAGTGTGGTAAATTATCCCCAGCAAAAAAGACATAGTCTCTCTTGAAATTTACAACCATGGTATCTTTTTTTTCAATGATTATTTTGTCTAATTTAAGAATGGAATCCATGCTAATTTTTTCATATTTATTTAATAGGGGTCTATAAGTAGGCCATACTGATTCATAGAGAATTACAGGTTCTTTGCTTTTAGGAATAATATATCGGGCGAGCGAGTCTTTGTTAAAAAATTTATTGGTAAGCTTATAATATAATGGATTAATATCCTTGTGATCATCGCGCCATAGATGGGTGATATAAGGATGCATACGCAACAATTGAATCTTATTTTCAGGCACATCCATTTGATAGAGCCATGGCTTATCCGTGCGTTTTATCTTATAATCTTCGATGCCGAAATTTTCAAAGAAACTGCTAGCTAAGGGCATTTGATTAACACCTACATTAAAGCGTCTAATCTCTTGCCAAGATGTGTGATGGGGAGTATTATTGATCCATATAAGATCATTGACATAGAGTACAGTATCACCAGGTAGTCCAACAAGTCGCTTGAGAAATAAATTTTCATTACCGCTTGAATCAATTTGTATATTATTGAAGAGGTATATGCCATCGCGTTCTAAGCCAAATCCCCATTTCCATATCCACACGCGGTCGCCTGGTAGTATGGCTTTTTCCATTGATCTGCTTACGATAACATAATAATAGCCTATGTATCGAGTAAGTAAAAATAGCAAAAATACTAACACGAAGAAAGGTATAAAATAATTGACTGTTACCTTCTTAATCTTAGTCTGGAATAGGCTCAATAGTTCTGGGATAAATAATATTTGGAAAAAAAATGTTTTGTTTATCTATCTCAATATTCTAAAACATTTACTCCAATTAATTTTAGTGAATGGATTGACCCAGCTATAATCTGCGCGTCCATCACCATTATAATCTGAATCTCTTGTTGAAAGCCATGCAAAGATTGGTTTGCCTGTAATGTGGTCTTCAGGCACAAAACCCCACATACGGCTGTCTTGACTATTGTGACGATTATCACCGATCATATAGTAATAATTCATCTTGAACTTATAGTGTGTGATTGGTTGTCCATTGAGGTATGCTTTTCCATCTTTCCAAGTTAAGGAAGGATTTTTTTCATACACACGGATAGGTCTTTCATAGAGAATATAATTTTCTACAGTCATCTCAATTTCATCACCGCGTTTTGGCATATAGATAGGTCCATAATTATCGACATTCCAAGGGAATTTAGGATTATTGGGATAGCAGCCATAGTAGAATCTTCCTGGCTCATCTAGCTCCTTGGTAAAGTTCTGAATATGTGGCAATGCTTTGAGTTTAGCCACTTCTTCATCGCTAAGAAACACGCGATAATTGACAAGTGCACCATCATTTTGAATTTGACTTTCTCTTATATCATTGTCGGTAAAAAATGACAAAGGCACCCGCTGGTTAACAGCTGTTTGAAATGTGTAGCTGTATTGTACGGCAGGGTTGTTCTGAAATGGTTTTCCATTGATGAAGAGGTCGCCATTTTTTACCAGCAAGGTATCACCGGCAGCGGCTACACATCGCTTTACATAATTTTCTTTTTTATCAACTGGTCGAGTAATGATGGTCTCGGTACGTTTCACCTCTTTTTTGCCCATTTCTTTAACGATGTCGATGGTCGGAACTTTATTGCCATTCGCAAGTGTAATAGAGTCTTCTATATTAATTGCTTTATTGGGGTTTTGTCTTCTAAGCGCATTGTAACCCGCTTCGATTGCGAGGTCCATATAAGACCGCTCGCCATTCTTATACCTTAGTGTAAGGGTATCACCTACTGGCCAGTTAAAAACGCATATATCGCTGCTATTAATCTTTTCCAGGGCAGGCAATCGCATATATGGGAGTTTTATTAGCTCCGAATATGAATTCTTGTCGGTAAACCATATTCGATTGTGCATGAATGGCAGCGAGAGGGGCGTCTGCGGTAAGTTGACACCATAATGGAATTTAGAAACGAAAAGCTTATCACCTACAAGCATGGATCCTTCCATCGAGGAAGTAGGAATGGCGTAGGATTGTAAAATAAAAATGTTGATGAGTGGAATTACGACAAGCCCGAATATGAGGGTCTCTTTCCATTCCTGCCAGTCAGATTTTTTGGGCTTAGGCGTAGTGGATTCATTTATATTTTTCTTCTTAGCAAAAGGATTCCAGGACATTATTCTTAAATTTTCGGCGAAAATAGCAAATAATCATAGCATAATCCAAAAATGAATAGCACTCATGGTCATTTCTGAGTTAGATTTGCGTTTTTTAACCATATATTGAAACTTCTTTTTTAATTGATCTGTTAGTAGAACCAAATTATGAGTAGGATTGTAGTAGGCCTTTCAGGGGGTGTTGATTCGAGTGTAGCAGCGGCCATGCTCAAGGAGCAAGGACACGAAGTTATAGGCATTTATATGCGCAATTGGAATGATGAATCAGTAACCATCAACAATGAATGTCCTTGGGTAGAAGATAGCAATGATGCCCTGATCGTGGCTCAAAAATTAGATATACCATTTCAAACCATTGATCTTTCTGAGGTGTACAAGCAAAGGATTGTGGATTATATGTTTGGTGAATATGAGAAGGGGAGGACGCCAAATCCAGATGTGTTGTGCAATAGAGAAATAAAATTTGATGTATTCTTAAAGACTGCCCTCTCACTAGGAGCTGATTATGTGGCCACTGGTCACTATTGTAGGAAAACAGTGAGCAATGAAAATGGAAAAGCCATCAATCATTTATTAGCTGGATTAGATGCTAATAAAGATCAAAGTTATTTCTTGTGTCAAACCAATCAGGAGCAGCTCGCTCATGCACTATTTCCCATAGGACATTTACAAAAAAATGAAGTGCGTGCCATCGCCGAAAAATATGAGTTAATAACTGCTGCTAAAAAAGATAGTCAAGGATTGTGTTTTGTGGGAAAGGTAAAATTGCCGACATTTTTACAGCAAAAATTAGCCACTAAAAAAGGCAAGATTATCGCCATAGATGCAGGTTATTATGATACCATGGAGATGCCTACCTATAGCCCATTATACTACAATGAAAAAGATGGTAAGCACATTGCTTATCACGAAGGCGCACATTTTTATACCATTGGTCAACGCAAGGGTTTGAATATAGGTGGCACAGGCTTACCTATGTTTGTAATAGGCACTGATACTGTGCATAATATCGTGTATGTAGGACTCGGAGAGGATCACCCTGGCTTGTGGCGCAAGGGTCTTACTATGCGCAATGAAGAGGTCAATTGGATAAGAAAAGATCTGCAATTAGGAATGGGCGAGACTCGAAAATATGAGATGCGAATTAGGTATCGCCAGCGATTGGTGGAAGGGGTATTGATACAAGAAAATGAAGTTACAAAAATACTTTTTGATCAGCCGCAAAAAGCAGTTTCTGCTGGTCAGTTTGCCGCTTGGTATGATGGTGAAGAATTAATAGGCAGTGGCGTTATCTCCTAGGTTTACTCAGTGGCAAATAATTTTATTGATGAAAAAAAAGTATGCGTGACAATGAAAGTCAGTGGTGTGTAAAAAAAATAGTTGGTAACATCATCCTCATTGTAAATGCATGCTAGTTGAACATTATTAGGGCGATGCCTCTCACTGCGCTTTGGCGCAGTGAGAGGCCCGGGCTGCTCCAGGCTCCATTTCATTCCGGTCTTATGCACTAACTCCCTTTTTATTGCGCTATATAAAAACACGGATTATAACGAGTCCGATTACCTACAACATCAGTGAAGGGAGTTAGTGCAT
>CAYZQX010000364.1:0-4501 GCA_964480615.1 uncultured Chitinophagales bacterium
CTTGTCTTTTAGTATTTGTTATGGCTAATAGGCATCCTTATTATTTTTCTATAAAATTAGCGTGTTATTATTATGATTAAGTTGGTTGAATGTGTTCCAAATATCTCCGAAGGGAAAGATGAAAAAGTTTATAACGCCATCGCTCAAGTTGTGGAGACCGTCGAAGGTGTACGTCTATTAGATATAGATCCAGGCAAGGCCACTAATAGAACCGTAATTACATTTGTAGGTGAGCCACAGGCGGTGGTAGAAGCAGCTTTTCGTTTGATACAAAAAGCTTCAGAGCTAATTGATATGCGCAAGCACAAGGGTGAGCACCCGCGTTTTGGTGCCACTGATGTATGTCCATTTATCCCTATTGCAAATATTAGCATGGAGGAATGTGCTGCCCTTGCCGATCAATTGGCCCGCAGGGTAGGAGCGGAGCTAAACATCAGTGCCTATCTGTATGAGTCAGCTGCTACTAAGCCTATACGCCGCAATCTAGCGAATGTGAGAAGTGGTGAGTATGAAGGACTGGCCAATAAACTCGCCGATCCTGAGTGGAAGCCCGATTATGGTCCTGCGGTGCTCAATGAGCGTTCAGGTGCCATCGCCATAGGTGCTAGAGATTTTCTAGTGGCTTATAACATCAATCTCAATACCACCTCAACACGCCGTGCGAACTCAGTGGCTTTTGATGTGCGGGAGGCAGGTAGGGTAATCAGAATAGGTGATCCCATCACTGGCGAAATACAGTTAAATGAAAAAGGTGAGCCTATGCGAGAGCCCGGCCGCTTAAAATCGGTAAAAGCCATAGGCTGGTACATCGAAGAATATGGTATATGTCAGATCTCCATGAACCTCACGAATATATCGGTAACACCTGTTCACGAGGCTTTTGATGCGGTGTGTGAAGCGGCTCAGGCGCGTGGTTTGCGGGTTACGGGCAGTGAACTCGTGGGCTTAGCACCTAAAAAAGTATTCATCGATGCAGCCGATTTTTTCTTGCGCAAGCAGGAGCGATCCCTCGGCATCAGTGAGGCGGAGAAAATTAAAATAGCCGTTAAGACCCTAGGGCTTTCAGAACTAAAACCATTTGACCCACAAAAAAGTATCATCGAGTATGTACTTGCACAGGGTGAACCACAGCGGCCATTGGTAAAGATGGATCTAGTGCGATTTGCCGATGAAACTGCTTCTGAGGCACCTGCGCCTGGGGGTGGTAGCATATCGGCTTATATGGGTGTGCTAGGAAGCGCATTGGGGACGATGGTGGCTAATCTCAGCGCTCATAAGCGTGGATGGGATGATCAGTGGGAATACTATTCCCAGTGGGCCGAAAAAGGGCAATACATCAAAGAAAAACTGCTAAAGCTGGTCGATGATGATACCGCTGCATTTAATGGCATTATTGATGCGGTGCGTATGCCTAAATCGACCCCGGAAGAAATCAACCTGCGCACCATGGCTATGGAGCAAGCCACCAAGCATGCCATCGCCATTCCAGCCTTGGTAATGCACACAGCCTTTGAATGTTTCCCGCTATTAGATGCCATGGCACAGCGCGGTATGGTGCAGTCTATCAGCGATGTAGGAGTTGGGGTACTTGCAGTACACAGTGCCATACACGGCGCATGGCTCAATGTGCAGATCAATTGCAATGGCCTCAAGGATCAAGATTACAAAGAGACCATACTAACACAAGGCCATAATTTGATTGCAGATGCCGATCATTACCGCATCAATATTATCAACAGGGTAAACGAAAAAATAGGTACGCCAGGTTAAAACCCTAGCACCCATTCACATATTGCCATTCTAGTTTAATTTTGCAATATAATTCCCTAGGCATGAATCAACTAATCGTAAAATTTTCAATTGTAAGCCATTCACCATGAACGAAAAAAATAATTATGTATTGGGTACTGATATGGAGGAACTCAAAAGACTGGGGTTTCAACATTTTGTATGGCGACCTTATGTAATGGATGTATGGAACCGAGCGGGTATCACACAAGGGTCGGTGGTGGCTGATATAGGTGCCGGGCCAGGTTTTGCGTCCTTAGACCTCGTGCCCATGGTTGGTCACCATGGAATGATATACCCTATTGAAAGATCCACGGTATATCTTGATCACCTGCGACAGATAGTGAATGATGGCCAGTTACACAATATAGAGATCCTCGATCTGGATCTAATGACCACAGCAATGCCATCCCTGGAAGCTGATTTTGCATGGTGTCGCTGGGTAGCCTGCTTCGTGAGCGATCCTTTGCGCTTGGTGCACAATATACATTCCATCTTAAAGCCTAATGGCAAGATAATCTTTCACGAATATTGTCACTATGAAACCTATCGCTTATCGCCAGCATCCGCTATACAAGAAGAATTTGTGCGGCATGTAATGAATAGCTGGCGGATTAACAATGGAGCGCCTAATATAGCACGCGAATTGCCTACCTACCTTGCTGATAATGGATTTAAAATCCTTTCTACCAAGCCTATTATTTTTGCTGCCCGCCCACACGAAATTAACTGGCACTGGCCTATGTCTTATGTGCGCCTGGGCAGTAAGCGATTGTATGAACTTGGCCTGGTGACTGAGGACTGGATTGCAGAATTGAATCAAGAAATGGATCGCTATGAACTTAATCCCAATTCGATCTTTACCACCCCGATGGTCTTAGAGATTGTAGCGGAAAAAATCTAACTACTCTTTCTTTAATAATCAAGTTTTAAAAAGTATTTTTTGGGCATCCCCCCATGAATTACAGCAATTTTATTGCTGTAATTCATGGGGTCGCGCTATCCATAACTCCGCTTCGCTGCGGCCCTAAGGGGCTGGCCTTACAGGCCACTATTCCTATCGCTGATGCAGTATTTTTCTAAGTCCCTAAAGAGCGGATAACCTAGAAGCTAAGCCTCAAGAATATTCATCACCTATTTAGAGGAGCAATATGCCTGATTTATCTCAAGTATAAACTACATTGCATAATCGATACAATATCAATATTATTGAAATTCCTACTTAGTTTAATACTTTATGGTGTCTAACAGTCTTTCATAGTAATTTTTTTGCATGCCGTATGCATAACAAGAAGTACAATATTAATAATCAACCCTAGCGCAATTCATTGCTATAGTAGGATTTTAAATCATCAGTTATTACCAGTTCATGATAATCCCTTTAGGGGCCATTATTCATTAGATCATTGCTCTGAACGAATGGTTCAAAAATGCCAATTGCTATATAAGTGATTGATATTATATGCTTACATAGGATACTAGTATATGCTTAACTTCTGATGTACTTAGGTAATAATTTTATTCTTGCATTTAGTTTTAGGCTTGCATCGAAATTTATATATATATCACAGGTTAAGTTCGATAAAATTGAATCTATTATAAATTCTAATATATGTTATTGTCCAATATAACTTGCAAGTATTCAAAGCTGGAATTATTATTCTGAGAATAATGATAGCGAATAACAATCAATTTATTGTTATTGCTTAACAAAAAGAACAATAATGATAGAAAAAATGAAACATTATTTGGAATGATTGTTCCAAATGCTTATATTTGTACTGTGAACAAGAAAGAGCGCATTATGGAAGCGGCCATACATCTTATAGTGCGATGTGGAGAATATGGCAGTCCTATGAGTTTGATTTCCAAGGAAGCGGGAACCGGCATGGGTACAATATATAATTACTTTTCTAGTAAAGAAGAGCTAATTAATGATTGCATGGTTTACATTCGCAATAAGCAAGCAGCCGAAGTTAAAATCACCGTTGAAGATGGAATGATCAAACATCAAATACTCGAGTTCTTCCGTAAAAATACATATTTTTTATTAAACAATCCACATTATTTTTTCTTTCTCGATCAATATCATTTTTCACCCATCATAAGGGAGGAAGTTCGTATGAAGAGTTTTGAATATTATTCTCCACTCTATGTAGTAGGAATGGATGCTGTGAAAAAAGGAATTATAAAAGATATGCCGGGAGTGGAACTCTATAATTTTTGTCTAGGCGGCCTGAGAAATTGTATCAGTTTTACTTTGTATTATAACTTAGAAATCAACGACTCATTGATCGATCGGCACTTATCATTGGTATGGGATGCTATCAAGGCCTAAATTACTTAGACCTATTTATTGGAATGAATATTCCAAAAATATTGATATTCGTCCTTGATAATAATCCCATAACCGTAGGCTATATAGGCCTAGTTATCGATTTCGGGAATTGATATTCTAATTTTTGTTTTCTTGTATTATGGCTAGCAATCTAGCTGGTTATTAGAAAGTGGTATGAATCCAGCTATTGGATTTAATTATATGATTGTTACATTGAGTTCCGTATAAGTAGTTGAGTTATACGTGATATTGTCATTTAGGATTTGTTATTTTTTTTTGCTATAAGTAAATACATTATTATGGCTTCATTTAATTTTACATCAGATCGAGTAGCCCCAAGGGTAGAACATTCAAAGTTTATCTTTACTGCGATAA
>CAYZQX010000365.1:0-4479 GCA_964480615.1 uncultured Chitinophagales bacterium
TAGTCGATGGAAAAATCACTCGGTAAATTACTATTGGCAACTTCTTGTACTGCTGCTATTGCGTTTCCTGTGCTAAATCCTTCAGCATTTGCTCCAGTAATATTTACGGAAGTAAATAAGTTATATCGATTCACGGATTGCGGGCCATATACTTTTTTTAATGTAACAAATTGTACGATAGGTGTCATTTGACCTGTTCGTGTTCTTACATATAATTCATTTAAACTTTGCGGGTCTTTTCTAGCATCTGGTAATGCTTGTACCATTACACGATATTGTTTCCCATATTTTGAAAAATCCGCTGCATATACTCCACCTATATATCCTTGCATTACTGATAATATGTTAGAAACTGAAACACCAGCGCCTTCTGCTCTTGGTACATCTATAATCATTTCATATTGTGGAAAATTTGTGTTAAAGGAAGTTTGTGCAAACGCTATTTCAGGTCTTTTCATCAAAGCTTCGGTAAATGCTTGTGCTGTTTCGTCTATTTTTTCAATTTCATTGCCTGCCTTGTCTAAGAGTACAAATTCAAAACCTGCATTATTCCCAAATCCAGGAACACTTGCAGGGCTAAAGAATACAATTTTAGCATCAGAGATAGATGATGAAACCCCAAATAGTTGTTTGGTAATACTTGCAACGCTTTGACTATTGTCACCATTTCTTTCATTAAATGGGCGTAGCCTTAAAAATGCTAATCCATTATTGCTACCATTACCCGAAAAGAAACTTCTTCCTGTTGCTATTGTCATTGCCTTGACACCTTTTATTTGAGTTGCTTTAGCTTCTAATTCTTTTAATACGCCATAGGTTCTTTCCATCGATGCTCCTGCGGGCAACTCTACATTGACAAAAATAATTCCTCGATCTTCATTAGGTACAAAGCCAGAAGGTATTGAATTGCTTACATAAAACAATGTGGTTGCTGCAATGAGATACAATCCAATTATTAACCACTTTCTATGCATTAGTTTTGCTAACAGTGTGCCGTACTTTTCTGTTACAGTATTAAAGGCGATATTAAATCTATAGAAAAATTTCTGTATAAAATTTTTATCGTTATATGCTTTAGCTGGCTTATGGTTTCTTAGAAATAATGCACTCAGCATAGGGCTTAATGTTAAGGCATTAACAGCTGAAATGATAATCGCTACGATCAGTGTAATTCCGAATTGCTTATAGAACACACCAGTGGGACCAGAGATAAAAGTTACAGGGATGAACACGGCCGCCATTACTAAAGTAATCGAAATAATCGCACCCGATATTTCGTGCATCGCATTTGTTGTGGCCAAGTGACTATCTTGTTTATGGTGTTCCAATTTTGCGTGAACAGCTTCTACTACCACTATGGCATCATCAACTACAATTCCTATGGCTAATACTAAAGCAAATAGTGTTAGCAGGTTCAGTGAGAAACCAAATAAATTCAAGAAAAAAAATGCGCCAATAATAGAAACTGGAACTGCAATAGCTGGAATCAAAGTAGATCGGAAGTCTTGCAAAAAGATAAACACAACTAAAAATACCAAAAGAAATGCTTCTAGCAGGGTTATCAATACTTTTAAAATAGAGGCTTCTAAAAATTCATTGGTATCAAAGTTGATGGTATAATTAATTCCTTCAGGCAATTTTAGATTTTTTAAAAAATCCTTGATGTTATTGTTAATTTCTCTTGCATTAGAGCCTGGTGTTTGGAAAATACCCATACTTAATGCTGGATACCCTAAATTCTCACCAATACCTGAATAAGATAATGCATCTAATTTTACTTCAGCTATATCTTTTAATCTCAATAATTGACCGCTGTTTAGAGAGCGAATTACGATGTCGCCATATTCTTCTTCTGTGGTGTATTTGCCTTTATATCTAATAATATATTCAAAGGAGCTACCTGAATTACTGCCTATTTGTCCTGCTGCAGCTTCTTTGCTCTGTGAATTAATTGCGCCGATCACATCACTTGGCTCTAATCCATAATTTGCTAATTTTTCAGGCTTTAACCAAATTCTCATTGCATAGGTTTTTCCTCCAAATAGATTGGCATCACCTACGCCAGTTATTCTTTTAATCGCAGGAACTACATTAATGTCAATATAGTTTTGAAGAAAGACTTCATCATAATCTTTATTAGCGGTATAAAAAGACAAATACATCAATGCGCTGGCCTGTTGCTTTTGAGTTACTACACCGCTTCTTGTAACCTCAATGGGTAATAAAGGGGTTGCTCGAGCCACTCTATTCTGCACATTTACTGCTGCGATATCAGGGTTTACACCTTGCTTAAAAAACACTTCTATATTTGCTGAGCCGTTATTATTAGCAGAGGAAGTGATGTATTCCATCCCCTCTACGCCATTAATTTGCTCTTCGATCGGAACAATTACACTTCTCAATACGGTCATTGCATTTGCACCAGGATAGTTGGCTGTAACACGCACTGTAGGCGGTGCAATATCTGGATACTGTGTTATTGGTAAATTGATTAAACCCAAGATTCCCAATATCACTATTAAAATTGATATAACAGAAGAAAGAACAGGCCTTTCAATAAAACGTTTTATCATTAGAATTTTGGCTTTAGGTTACTGATAATGCTGTCTGTAGTGGTCAATTGTGGATTCACCTTCATACCTGTCTTTAGGACTCCTACGCCTTGTGCAGCAATCTTGTCACCTAGTTTTATTCCATCTTGAATAATGCCCATATTGTTAATCCTAGCAGCGACATTTACTTTGGTTGCTACGACTGAATCATTTACAATTTTATATAAGAATACATTTTCCTGTTGCTCATAAAGGGCTGACTCAGGCACAACTATTGCATTGTTGAATTGTTTTGGTATGCGTATTTCTCCAGTATTTCCATTGGTTAAGAGGCCACTAGGATTTGGAAACGAAACTCTGAACTGAATGCTACCAGTTGTCGGATCTACTTGTCCAGTAACTGTTGTAATTTTTCCTTTTTCAGTATATGTACTTCCATTTGCTAATATCAATTCTACCATGGGAAGATTGCCTATTTTATCTTTGATATTAGCGCCATCTACATCACTAAAAAAATTTAAGTACTCCGCCTCATTCATTGAAAAATAGGCGAATAATTCTCTGGTATCTGAAATTGTTGTTATTGGCGTTGGATCGGAAGGCCCAACTAATGCACCTTTTCTGAAATTGATTTTACCTAATATGCCGCTAATAGGTGTTCTAATGATTGAATATTCAACATTAGCTGCTGCACTATTATAATTAGCTTGTGCTTGTTGATATTCTGCATTTGCTTGACTCAGCTGACTTTTTGCTCTTAGTAAATTAGCTCTAGCTGTCTCTAATTGTACATTGGAAATAATTCCCTTATCTACTAAAGGTTGTAACTTATCTACTTCTATTTGGGCAGCATTTACAGTGGCTTTAGAGGCCTCTATATTAGCGCTAGCAGCGCTAATGCCTGACTTAGCTGCTGAAGCATTGGGTGCGAGTGTATTGGTTTCTAACTTAAATAATGCTTGCCCTTGTGTAACATACTGACCTTCGTCAACCATTACTTCCTTGATGTATCCATTTATTTTAGCTCTTACATCATTGTTATTAATTCCTTGTATGGTTGTTGGAAAATTTTGGAAAGTGGTTACTGTTTTCTGTACTACCTCTACAACAGGAATTAGCTTTGGAGGCTTTTGCTGTTCTTCTTTTTTGCTACAAGCATTTATAATAAGTAAAATAAGCAAAATATTTGAGATGGCTAAAATCCTATCATATTTTATCTTCATAGCAAATTTATTAAATAAGAAATCAAACAGGTAACATGTATTCAATTACAAAAGTAACACCTATATACCTAATTATCCGTTAATAGATGGTGTTAGAATAATAAAAATTACTAAAATAGAAAATTGATTGTCCTAAAAGATACTTCCAATAGCTGATTAAATAGTGTAAGTAGTTCCATCAATTCCATTGACACAGAGTCTTTTATAATAGAAATTAATAGCTGAATTTTTGATAATATTACATTAATTTTACGATCCTGTTAACCCCTTCAAATTTAGCATCTTTAATATTAGATATTCATAGTTTCAAGTATTCATCATAGACCTACTATACTACTCTTTACTTGTTGTGATCAAGTTGTGGATTGGTCTTGATTGATTCTTTTAGATTGTTAATGCTCATCTCTGTAAGTATTCTTTGTTTCTTAGGTAATTTTGCTTTGGTGATGCCTAAAGACCCGAACTTCTACAGGCCACACTTTCTGGCATTCATTTTTTTAGTGGCAGCCAGAATCTTCGCAAGCTCGATTTGTTTTCGGTCTTATTCACTGACTTCTCTTTGTTTCTACATATATAAACTACTGTCTATAACAAAACAAATTACCTAGAGCTTGCTAAATAACTCATAAGTAAGTGATTTTGGCGATGCCTACGGCCAGGGTTACTAGCAACATAAATATATCCAAAGGTAGCAAGAAACAGCG
>CAYZQX010000366.1:0-4472 GCA_964480615.1 uncultured Chitinophagales bacterium
TGCGGGCTAAAAAATATGCGTAAAGATTTAATAAAGCAAGATGGAATTGTTGTGGAAGCCTTAGGCAATGCACAATTTAGGGTGAAACTTGAAAATGGTCACGAAATTCTGGCGCATATAGCCGGAAAAATGAGAATGAATTATATCAGGATTTTGCCTGGCGATAAGGTCAGCATTGAAATGTCACCTTACGATTTAACAAAAGGTAGAATAACGTATAGATATAAATAATGTAATATTTATTATGAAAGTAAGAACATCCATAAAAAAAAGGAGTGCGGATTGCAAAATTATCCGTAGGAAAGGTGTATTAAGGGTTATTAATAAGGCAAACCCAAAATTTAAACAACGCCAAGGCTAAAAATAATATTGATTTATGGCAAGGATAGCAGGAGTAGATTTACCCAAAAATAAAAGAGGATATATAGGATTAACTTATATATTCGGAATTGGTCGTTCCACAGCATTACGCATTCTAGAAGAAGCTGGTGTGGACATGATGACCAAGGTTAAAGATTGGACCGATGATGAGTCTAATCACATTCGCGCCGTTATAGGTGAGATGAAAGTAGAAGGACAACTTCGTTCTGATATACAGTTATCGATCAAGCGATTGATGGATATAGGTAGTTTCAGAGGAGTACGTCATCGTAAAGGACTTCCAGTTCGTGGTCAACGCACTAAAACTAACGCTCGTACGCGTAAGGGTAAGCGTAAGACAGTAGCTGGTAAGAAAAAAGTAACCAAATAATCAATAGATAATTAGTAAATATTATGGCTACACCAGCAAAAGGAAAAAAAGTAGTTAAGAAAAGGAATGTGCAGATTACTGCCGATGGAAAAGCCTTTATTAATGCTACATTTAATAACATCATTGTAACACTTACTAATCTGAATGGAGAGACCATTTCTTGGGGCTCTGCAGGAAAATCAGGTTTTAAGGGTTCTAAGAAAAATACGCCTTATGCAGCGCAGCTCGCTGCTGAAGATGCTACAAAGGCTGCTTATGGCGCTGGATTGCGCAAAGTAGAAGTCTTTGTAAAAGGACCAGGAACTGGACGTGAATCAGCTATTCGTACTATCGGAACTGGTGGTATTGAAGTAACAAAAATCACTGATACAACCCCATTGCCACATAATGGATGTCGTCCTCCTAAAAAGAGAAGAGTTTAGTTTTTATTTATCTTATTTATAGAATATTATCCTTGAACTAAAAGCCAGGATCAGGGATATAAAATTTTTTAATTAATTATGGCCAGATATACAGGACCCACTACCAAGATTGCTAGAAAATTCGGAGAGGCAATCTTTGGGTATGATAAATCGCTTGAAAAGCGCAATTATCCTCCAGGGCAGCACGGAGCTGCTAAAAAACGCAAGAAAGTATCGGAATTCGGTGTTCAGCTTAAAGAAAAACAAAAAGCTAAACATACATATGGTCTTTTAGAGCGTCAATTCCGCCGTTTCTTTGAAATCGCCCATAGCCGCTCAGGTGCTACAGGTGAGATCTTATTGCAATTATTAGAATCGAGATTGGATAACGTGGTGTATCGTATGGGATTTGCACCTACTCGCCGCGCCGCTCGTCAGCTTGTTTCACACAAGCACATTAAGGTTAATGGATACATTTGCAATATCCCTTCCGCAATCCTAAAACCTGGTGACAAAATCACCCCACGTGAAAAATCAGCTGAATTAGATGTAGTTGTTCAATCTATAGCTAAACGCAGCAAAAAATATTCTTGGTTAGAATTAGATGCACCTACACTTACTGGTACATTTATTTCAGCTCCTGCTAGAGTCGATATTCCTGAAAATATTAACGAACAGTTAATTGTGGAATTATACTCTAAATAGTAATGCCTAAGGGTTAATATTTATTAGTCAAATTTAAAACAAAAAAAATGGCAATTTTATCCTTTCAAAAGCCTGATAAAATTGTAATGCAAAAGTCCACAGACTATGAAGGTTTATTTGAATTTAAACCGCTAGAACCTGGATTTGGAGTTACAATAGGCAATGCATTGCGCAGAATTTTACTTTCTTCACTTGAAGGATATGCGATTACAGCAATCAAAATTAGAGGTGTTGATCACGAGTTCTCAACTATTAAAGGAGTATTGGAAGATATTACTGATATCATTCTCAACCTAAAGCAAGTACGCCTAAAGAAAATTACCGATGATGGCCTGTCACAAGAAAAAATCTTTATTACACTTAAGAATAAAGAGGAGTTTACCGCTGGCGATATCGAAAACTTTACGACCTCTTTTAAAATAACAAACCCTTCTCTAGTCATTTGCAATATGGATCCTAGTGTTCAACTAGAAATTGAAATGACCATTGATAAAGGAAGAGGATATGTGCCTGCCGAAGAATTTGCGGGCCGTGAATCCATAGTCGGTTTAATACCAATGGATGCCATATTTACGCCAATCAAAAATGTTAAATACAGCATCGAAAACACAAGGGTTGAACAAAAAACGGATTACGAAAAACTAAATATTGAGATTAAAACGGATGGCACAATACATCCAGAAGATGCAATAAAAGAAGCATCAAAAATCTTGATACAGCACCTTATGTTGATCTCCGATGAGAATATTACTTTCACAATCAGTCAAGAACAAACAGAAGGTGTAGTGGATGAGCATGTTTTACACATGCGCAAATTGTTAAAGACCTCCTTGGAGGATTTAGACCTCAGTGTTCGCGCCTATAATTGCTTAAAAGCTGCCAAAATTAATTATCTAGGTGAACTTGTGAAATATGATACCAATAGCTTAATCAAGTTTAGAAACTTTGGAAAAAAATCCCTATTGGAAATCGAACAAATGGTAATTGACAAAGGTCTTTCTTTTGGTATGGATCTTTCTAAATATAAATTAGACGAGGAGTTATAAAATAAAAATTGAATTATTATGCGTCACGGAGATAAAATAAATAACCTGGGTAGAACATCGGAGCACAGACAAGCGCTTCTTTCTAATTTAGCTTCCCAGCTCATCGAACATAAAAGAATTAAAACTACATTGGCTAAAGCCAAGGCTTTGAGAAAATATGTAGAACCATTATTGACTAAAGGCAAAAAGGATTCTACACACTCACGTCGTGTTGTTTTTAGCTATCTGCAAAACAAACATGCCATAACTGAATTGTTTGGTATTGTAGCTGAAAAAATTGCCAATAGACCTGGAGGATATACTAGAATCTTTAAGTTAGGTTCTCGTCCTGGGGATGGTGCCGAAATGGCATATATTGAGCTTGTAGATTTTAATGAAACATTGCTTAATTCTGGTAAAGCAGGAAAAGAAGAGTCAGGAAAACGTACTCGTAGAGGTAGATCAAAAAAGAAAGCTACTACTAGCTCAGAATCTTCTACAACAACTGCCGAAACCGATAGCAGCACTAATACAATTACTGAGGAATAGTATTCCTTATCGTAAAAAATATAATGAGCCACTCCTTATTGTTTTAAGGAGTGGCTTTTTTATGTAAGCTATAACAGGTATCACGTTATTATGTATAAGGTCTCGATGAGTAAATGGTTAATTTGTTTCATTCTCTTGCTGTTGCTATTGACAGTATTGCCATATATCTATAAGCACTTAGTGAAACATAAAGATATGGCAATGCAAGATCTAAAAACTGCTTGTGATTATGATCTTTGCTTTGATCAACCTTGGCTTCCCAAAGCTAGATTAACTGAGTCAGAAGAACTTGCTAGAAAGTTAATGGAGTTCAATAATTATTTACTAGGCAAAGATCTTGATCCTGAATATGTGATATTAGTTAATATGAAAAAGAGCTCTGGTCAAAAGCGATTATACATCTACAATCTGAAAAATGCATCGCTCCTATACAAGGCCTTAGTGACCCATGGCACAGGTAGTTTTTTTAATGAATATAGACTCGTGTTTAGCAACAATCCTGGCAGCAATGCGACTGCTTTAGGACATTATATTATAGGCAATAAATATTTTGGTTCTTATGGACTTTCTTATAATCTGCTAGGACTTGACAGTACCAATAACAATGCTATGAAAAGAAAGATTGTGATGCACAGTATGCCCTGTGTTCCTGAACTGGAAAGACATCCTGATTGGATATGCAATAGCTATGGCTGTCCTGCAGTATCCCCTAAAACCCTCGCGTTAGTCGATAATCTATTGTCAAAATCTGAAGCTAAAAATATGCTTTGGATTTATTATGATTGATGTTTCGATTAGTTGTTTTCTATATTTGGATAATTGTAATTCAAGTGTTATTTAAGGCTTGCTTATTAACTCATAATTATGCGACTATGGCGATGCCTACGGCCCGGGCTCTACGCTATACTCCTCGCTCGTACCTCGCTGTGGGGTGTCGCTGCGATCCCTATCGCGAATACAACTTGAAAGAGCACAGTGTAAGAGAAGACATTTCATATTTGTGATGCAAGCTTTTTTGCTAAAAAGTAGAAATTATTGTGC
>CAYZQX010000367.1:0-4447 GCA_964480615.1 uncultured Chitinophagales bacterium
ACTACTGGATGCTGAGTTCCCACAAATATCCGTAACCGAAACTACATAGGTTGTAGGAACTGATGGTGATACCACAATGGTCGATGTATTTCCAAGGGTTGTTCCAGCAGTATCACTGGTCCAAGTAAAGGTAAATCCCTCAGCAACTAATGTCCCATCGGTAATGGTAGATAATACTTGTGATTCACCAACACAAGCGATGCTATTTCCATTAATCGAGGCAATTATTTGTGCATTATCGAGTAGATTGATGGTTACTGGTTCGCTAGGTGTGCCACAAGAGCAAAAATCGGAGTAAAACTGCATAGTTATTGTTTCCACTCCTTCGATTATGGCGTCAGTCAACCCAATTACTGGTATTGAATTAGAGTTTTCACCAACTGGGATTGTGTAAGAAGTCAGCAAGGGTGTATAATCCACTCCTGGGGTTGCAGTACCTCCTATAGTCACAGAGGTTGTTATGGGACTGCTGGTATCTGCACTATTTCTTGTCAGTATAAAATATCCTTGAGTACAACCTTCATAGGAATTATTGGTTGTCCCTTCTGATGCAGTCGTAAGCACAAGACTTTGAAGTGCATTAAATCCATTAGTCTCAAAAAATACAGCACTGTCATATGATGAATCAACTTGATCTTGAATGGCAAATACAATGTGATAAGTTTCACAAGGAGTTACACTCATCGAAGCAGTGAGCGGAACTGTAAATCCATCATATTCAATGTTAAACTGGCCATATCCATTATCATTGTAGTATTGATCATTAGTATCTTCATTAACTGTAGAAATATCTATAGGGCTATCAACTGTACCTGGAACAATTGCCATATTGGCCATTGATGGGTAACCAGGCATGGCAAATGGCCCATCAATCCCAGGCCCAGCAATAAAGCATCCAAATGTATCTTTAAAAGATGAAAATTGAAATTCAGGATATTCTTCGGATGCAAATACAAAATCAAAAGAGATCAATTCTCCTAGTGGAATGAAATCGAATTGAATATAAGCTGCATCATAACCTCCTCCTATATTTGAGTTTGATAATTGATCTAAAGGCTCAAATGCATCAAGCTGAAAACTAGTACTAGTGTTGGAATAATCGTTTGGACCTGCGGCGTCAGCGACATTCCCAGTTGAGATCATCATGCCTCCATCCATTCCCAAAATAGATTGAGTACCACTAAAACTACCAATCGCGCTACTTGACCCAGTGAAAATTATATTAGTTATAGAGGAACATTGCTCACCACTAAAAAAGTCATTTACAAGTGCTTCAATATCCGTACTTGGTGTAAATGATTGCCCAAGAACAACAGGGCACAAAAAAAAAGACAAGCAACACCCGCTTGTAGATAATAAGAATATTAAGGTTTTTTTCATAACAAATAGTATGGACTAAAATGAATAATATATGTCAATGAAGGTAAGTTATAAGGGTAAGACTGCAATTTACAAAAACATATTCAAACTATGCAAATTTTTCATATTATAAAATGCTATTTATTCTATTGATTTTGGCCATTGGCATTCAGTAATATTAATTATCCATTCTATTTTAATTATAATTAATCTGATGATGCTCATATTTTTTTCATTTTTTGTTTTCAAAACACAATTCATTCAACACATTACATATTTTATTATTCATAATATATAATTCTATTATTGAAAACAGGCATCCATACACGTCGGTGATGATTATTATTCAAATAATCATATAGGAATAATGCGATCCGTGTTTTCTTTATTGCTTAGGTTTTCTATAGCTTGCTTTCCCACTTATGCATACATTGAGCCAAAGGAATCTACTATTTCACTTCAGCTTTGTTTATTTACAATTACTGATATGTAGCGCAAAAATTGCTTGCATCCTTAGCCCAGTAAGCAGCTTGTGTTACATTTTATAATTATCTTGGTCATTCTTAAATTGTAAAGCTAAATGAATCAGGTTATTGTGATGTGTAAATTGTATTTTTGTATTTGCGATAGGGATGCGAAATGGTTTAGTCTTTTCCGCTGATTCCCTCTACTACTGTAATTGACAATTATGCTGAATTTATTTTAAGTAGTACTATTGCATTAATAGGAAAAGCAGGGATCAGCGGAAAAGACCGAAACGCAGTGAAGCCTGTAGCAGCCCGGGCCTTTAGGCATCGCCATGCTCTATTTCTTCTTCTATTATATATTAATAATACTTCTGATAACATCACAATAAAGGACTGAAAAAAATTAACATTACACAGTTATGCTCTATGTATCACCGAAAATTGTAGGCGGGATACAAGCATAAGAATCCTTGAAGTTAATGCGCTAACACACATTAACTATTTAAGCATCAGCGTATAGGATAAGACAATGCAATTCAATCAGATCACCGCATGGATTCATTAATTTCCTGCAATAGCCTATTGCCCGGACACAGCTCTTTTTCGGTCAATTTATTCAAAGGAATATTCGTAGTCCCCAATAAATCGTGGAGCTCTCTGCTATGATTATCAATGTACAATAAGCCTGTCAATATTTCATCTTTATTGCGCGCGTGCTGTAGCGCTGTAACAATGGAAAGTTTGTCCTGAGGATCCCATTGTGGGGATATCTTGTGCAATTTAATTACTGTTCCATCATGCATCTCTACCAGCTTAACTTTGGACTCTTCATATTGGGTGGTTATCTCTTCTCTGATAGGCACAAAATCAACTCTGGAAAGTGCTTCATTATGCGCTCTTACATAGTCATAAGACTTCGTGCTACCCGCATTATTATTAAATGTAACACAAGGTGAAATCACATTGATGAGTGCAAATCCCGAATGGCTCATGGCAGCCTTTATAAGTGGTACAAGCTGTGACTTATCCCCACTAAAACTCTGTGCTACATAAGTTGCACCGAGCTCAATAGCAAGGGCACATAAGTCGATCCCTTCAAATTGATTTTCATGCCCAGATTTAGAGATAGATCCATTATCAGCTGTTGCTGAATCTTGCCCTTTAGTGAGACCATAACAACCATTGTTCATAACTATATAAGTCATATTTAAGTTGCGTCGGACTACATGGACAAATTGGCCCATACCGATGGATGCACTATCGCCATCACCTGATACACCAAGATATACCAAGCTCCTGTTAGCTAAGTTAGCCCCTGTGGCCACTGATGGCATACGCCCATGAACGGAATTAAAGCCGTGTGAATTGCTCAAAAAATAAGCGGGCGTCTTAGAGGAACAGCCTATGCCCGATAGCTTAGCCACGCGGTGTGGCTCTATATCGAGTTCATAGCAAGCATCTACTATCGCTGCACTGATAGAATCGTGGCCACAGCCAGCACATAAAGTGGATAGTGTGCCTTCATAGTCCTTTCTTGTATAACCCACTTTATTGATTGGCAAGCGTGGGTGATGGAATTTTGGTTTTATATAAGACATGGATTTTAGTTAATGCTTGGTTTAAGAATATGGTTGCTCAATTCCCTTGCAATAAAATCAGCGGTGATGGGAGTGCCATCAAAATTTAAGATCTTTATTAATTTTTTTGGATTGATTTCTAATTCATTGATGATCAAGGAACGCATTTGTGCGTCTCTGTTTTGTTCTATCACAAAGACATGCTCATGTTGTTCAATAAATTCCCTGACGATATCTTGAAAGGGAAAGGCTTTAATTCGCAAAGCATCAATTACTACACCAGCCTCTTTCATCATATCCATAGCTTCTTCAGCAGCATACTTTGTAGTACCAAAAAACAATATTCCAACACTGCTCTTATTAACCGTTTGATAAAGTTCTGGCGGAGGCAATAGTTTTTTAGCTGTATCTAGTTTATGCACCAGTCGGTTCATAATACGCACATAGGTATCGGAGTCTTCAGAATAACCTGCATACTCATCGTGAGAAGTGCCACGTGTAAAAAATGAACCTTTAGTAGGATGTGCACCAGGCAATGTTCTATAGGCAATGCCATCACCATCTATATCTTTATAACGACCCCAGTTCTGGATGCTCTCTAAGTCTTCGTTATTCAAAACCTTGCCGCGATTATAAGTCCTATTGTCATCCCAATTAAAAGGTCTTGTAAGGTGTTCATTCATCCCTAGATCTAAGTCGGTGAGCATGATTATGGGAGTTTGTAATTGCTCTGCTAAGTCAAATGCATCGGCCATCATATTAAAACACTCATAAGGCGTAGATGGTATGAGTAATACCTGCTTGGTGTCTCCATGAGAGGCATAAGCTGCTGATAAAACATCTGCCTGTTGTGTCCTTGTAGGCATGCCTGTAGAAGGTCCTGCGCGCTGCACATCCACTAATACAGTAGGGATTTCGGCATAATAAGCAAGACCTAAAAACTCATTCATCAGCGAAACACCTGGCCCGCTTGTAGCGGTAAAGGAGCGCGCTCCATTCCAGTTAGCACCTATCACCATCCCGATTGCTGCGAGTTCATCCTCC
>CAYZQX010000368.1:0-4438 GCA_964480615.1 uncultured Chitinophagales bacterium
CGAAACGAAGTGTAGCCTGGAGCAGCCCGGGCCTGTAAGGCATCGCCCAAAATTTCAATATTATCAGTTATTAAGCAGCCCCGAATTAAGTTATTATTGCATTATAAAAAAAATTCCGTTAGTCGCCCAATAATTTCATTAGTTGAGATCCGGAGGCTTATAAGGTAGGCGCAAGTGCTGCTTGTTCTTCCATCACAAGATCAGCAATAAATGGCTTCATAGCGGCAAACACTTGTAGGGTTTCATCGACATCAGCTAGACTATGCGCTGCTGTAGGAATCAGGCGCAATAAGATCATCCCTTTGGGGATTACAGGATATACCACCATGGAGGTAAATATACCATAATCTTCACGCATCTTTTCTACAATAATCCTAGCCATTTTAATACTGCCTTTCAAATATACAGGTGTTACAGCACTATTAGTGATTCCTATATCATAACCCAATTTTTGAAGACCTGATTGCAATGTATTTACAATATTCCAGAGCTTTACTTGTCGTTCATCAGATGCCTTAAGTACATTCAATTTATACAGCGCACCTTCAGTAATAGCAAGTGGCAATGACTTAGCAAATATTTGTGATCGCATCGTGTATTGCAGATGCAATATTACTTCCTTAGTAGAAGCTACAAATGCGCCAATGCTGGCAAAACTTTTAGCAAATGTGGCGAAGTAAATATCTACTTCATGCTGTATTCCCTGCTCCACACCAGCACCGCGGCCATTGGCTCCTAAGGTTCCAAATCCATGGGCATCATCGATCATCAGTCTAAAGTTATAAGTCTGCTTAAGCGCTGCTATTTCTTTGAGCTTTCCCTGATCACCACGCATACCAAAAACACCTTCAGTGATGACTAATATACCTCCACCTGTTACCTCTGTAACTTTTTGTGCCCTTTGCAATGCTTTTTCTAAACTATCAATATCATTGTGGTTATATACAAATCGCTTGCCGAAGTGAAGTGAAACGCCATCGACAATACAAGCATGTGATTCATAATCATATACGATTACATCGTGGCGATCAACTAAACTTTGTATAATGGATATGATTCCTTGATAGCCAAAATTTAAGAGGTAAGCGGCTTCCTTGTGAACGAATTCAGCCACTTCTTTTTGAAACTGTATATGTGTATCCGTTTGCCCCGACATCATACGCGCACCCATAGGATAGGCAAAGCCCCAGCGTTTTGCACTCTCTGCATCGCGACGTCTTACCTCAGGGTCATTGGCAAATCCAAGATAGTCATTTAAGCTCCACATGATGACATCTTTGCCATTAAACTTCATGCGTGGTCCTATTTCTCCTTCTAACTTGGGAAACATATAATAACCCTCGCTAGAACTTGCATAATCCTTTAATGGTCCTTGTTTTTTTACTATCTTATCGAATAAATCCATAAATATTTTTGATTGAATTGTGGTTGTTAAAATGGTTATTTTCTTATTAGGAAAGTATATTTTCAGCAACCATTTTTTTATTCTTCGCTGCGATTTTCGTTCTTACTTGTTCAGCTGATTCAGGCAGCTCTGCTACCTCATATAGTTTACCCATATATTTAATGCCATGATCGGCAAATATCAATACAGCCATTCCAATTTTCTCCTTAGGATTTTTTGCAATGTATTTCAAAAGTGCATCAATAGAAGCTCCTGCTGAACCTCCAATAAAGAGTCCTTCTCTTTTTAACAACTCTTGGGCATAATAAATACTTTTATGGTCTTCAATCTCAATACATTCATCAATATATTCCGTTCTAAATACCTTGGGAATAATATCTTTGCCCACTCCTTCTAAGATTGTTTTTTTTGCCACACTTGCTGACATTGCACCTGATAGGTGGAAGGGTGTAAGTACTGATCCCTTAGAGTCGGCGCATATTACTTTTATGTTTTTATTTTGTTCTTTCAAGAACTTGCCTACCCCTGATATACAACCACCTGTACTAGCACTTGCTATAAGATGTGTGAGCTTGCCAGCTGTTTCTTCCCACAACTCAGGTCCTAGTCCAGTATAGTGTGCTTCTAAGTGTTTTGGATTGTTGTTTTGATCTATAAAATAAGAATTGGGGATCGTATCAGCTAAGTATTTAGCCATAGAATAATAAGACAATGGATCATCTGATTTCACACCTACAGGACAAGCAATTACCCTTGCACCATACATCTGCAATTGTTTGATCTTAGAAGGCGCACTATTGTCTTTAATTGTGAGGACACATTTATAACCCTTAATCAGTGCAATAAAAGCAATTGAAAGACCTGTATTGCCACTGGTTGCATCGATCAGCGTCATACCCGGTTTCAACTCACCAGATTTTTCAGCCTCTTCAATGATGTGGCAAACGGCTCTGTCTTTAATTGACATTGAGGGGTTAAATGACTCAATTTTTGCATATATAGGAAATCCATGCGTATCGCTCAGATGGCGCAATTTCACTAATGGAGTATTACCTATGGTAGCAAGCAAATTTTCAACAATCATAAGCTCGAGAGCTGCAAATTTATAAAAAAATATCAAATAATTGACAAATATCAATAAATTTAGGGAATTTTTCTAATTTTATTTGCCTAAATTCGCTGAAAAGGAGCTGAAAGGTCATTATTTTTTGTCGCTAAAAAATGGCAATTATCAATCATAGAAAAGAAAAGTTCATTTCATTGAAATTCACCACACAACAGGCTCAATTCAAGGTTTATTACAAAACTGCAATGGACTACTGCTGTAGGATTTCCTGACAACAAGTCAACTTATGCTTATGGCGATGCCTCCGGCCCGGGCTTTTCAGGGCTACGCTTGCGCTCCGGTACAGGGCTGGCAGGTCAAAGGACACTTGTATTCAGCAGGAGCAGAATGGACCTGCCAGCCCTGCACAAACCCTTTCAATCCCTATCGCTTTTTTAACGATTTACGATTCACGACACTGAAGATTATTGCATTAACTGTTCTAAGACTAGTGTCCACTAAATGATTTATGATTAACGATTCAAGATTTACGACCCTGAAGCTATTTGATACTACTAGTTAATGTCTAGTATCCAGTGTCTAGTGTCTAGTGTCCATTATCTAGCTTACGCGATTAACGATTTACGATACTGAAGCTGGTTGCTGTAACTCTATAAAGTCTAGTGCCCAGTGCCTGGCTAACGCGATTTACTACTCTATGATTGGTTCAGCGAATTGCCTAAGTCTAATGATTATGATCCAGCGACTATTTATCTATTCAGTGCTTGCTTATTAACTTTCTAATCATATAGTATAAAGAATTTTAGAATTTGTAAGTGTTGAGGAAATACATAAAAATTGCTACATCTTTGTAAAATGCTTGCATCATAAATATAATTTATCTTCACTTACATATTGCTCTTTCAAGTTGTATTCGTGATAGGTATCCTAGCAAACCAAGCGATAGCCAAGGTTTTTGTTGCCACTAAGAAAAGTAGAAAATATGCTAACTTATTAAGCAGATCCCTGTTTACCTATAATGGCATTATAAGATTCCAAAAAATTACTGAATGTTGATGAAATTTTTAGGCTCTTTATAATCGTCAAGATTAGGCAATTTCAACTACTGAAAAACATTTGGCTATATTCCAATGAAAAAAATTTATTAGTGCCATGCCAATTTACTAGGTATGGCAAAAAAAAAGATGACTTACTAATAAAAGTAAATCATCTTACCAAATTAACTAAAACAAATTGACAAATATTTTTCTTAGAATGGATGTGTATTTATCCTCATCCCATCTTATTGATTGATCACAGGTCATTTGTTAAACAATCAACTCATATAGTGATAGCATTATCTCAACAATGTTACATTGCCTGTATATATTCTTTCGCTATCATCCTCAAACACCACTTTTATCCAATATACATAAACGGCAACTTCACATTTATTGCCCTTAAAAGTTCCATCCCAACCTTGGGTATAACCATCCCCTTCAAAATAGAGCTGACCCCAACGATCATAAATCTGTAAATTAACTGACTTCACCTTTACACCTATCGCTCTAAACTCATCATTTTGGCCATCCCCATTGGGGCTAAATGCAGAAGGTATCCACACACCCTGCACTCGACAATCTTCAACCGTTACGGATACTGTTTCACTAACAACATCACAAGGGTCTTCAGCAGGAATGGTGTATAAAAACTGATAAGTACCTGGTAAAACACCATTGAAATCATAATTGCCAAAGCTAGTAGAAACAGCCATACTATTTCCAATATCAGACCATTCACCATCACCATTGCTAGTCAATATCAATGAATTAAGATTTAATAACGATCCCTCAGCAGAAGTATTGCATATTTGTGCAATCGGATTAATTGACAAACTGGGTTGATCTATTACATTTAATTCTACGCTATCATTAACTGGGAGACATTCAGCTGGCTCACCTGCGGGTGGATTCACTGTATAGGTTAAG
>CAYZQX010000369.1:0-4416 GCA_964480615.1 uncultured Chitinophagales bacterium
GCAAATGGAATGGAACGCAGATCCACTAGGTTAATAGATCAACAAGGCAATAAAATAATGGATTTGAGATACTGCGAGCCTGGTTTATACCATTGGGGTTTATACATCGGTCACAGAGTCATAGAATCAGGAAAAATAATTGTCAGTGGATAATAGTATAAATGTAATAAAATTATCGATCTTATGATCCTATCAAAATTTACTTACAGCAGGCTAGTCCTGCTGTGGGTTTTTATCATTAATGCTTCAGCGCAGGATACCCTTTTCCGCTACTTTACACATAATTTTCATTACGATACGCTGATTAATAACGAGCCAGCAAATACGATTATTACGGCAGTTGAGGAAGTGAATGATGGCTATATAAGTTTTGGGATTTCGGGGCCATTGAATGAGGATTGGTTGTTTGCACATAAAATTGATAAATTAGGTCAAACATTATGGACAAAGATTATCGACTCTACGGCAAATAAAAGCTTGACTACAGGACGACAAGTTTTTAAGGATTATGAGGGGAATATAATTGTGTTTTATGAAAGGAGCTATAATATGAATGGCACATCTAATTTTTCTTTGGTAAAAATGAATAGTGATGGGAATGTGTTATGGACACAAGAGTATGATGAGCCATACAATCAATTGCCCTATGTAGCCTGTGAATCTATGGATGGTAATTATCTGTTACTTGGTGCAGAACAGATTACCCAGCCTTCTATACAATCACCACATATATATATAAAAAAAGTAAATTCTGAAGGGCAAGAACTGTGGACAAAAAAAAATTATTACTACAACCCAGTAAATAGTACTCATCCCATCTCCATACTCCCAACAACCGATGGCAATTACTTGATAGGTGGAAATATTCAAGAAGAGTTTAACAGTGGGGATGGTTATGATCATTTTTTGCTCAAGATTGATGAACAAGGCGATACCCTCTGGACCAAGCAATGGGGCACTGAGGGAAATGATGGTAGGATTACCTTGAATTATGGAAAAGATAATAATTATATTATGACATCCTTAGTTGAATCCATAAATATTGAATGGATAAATTATTATGCGATGGTAGATGATTTAGGTAATGTTTCTGATGAATATTACATTACCTATCCTTATAGCATAGCAGTTGATTTTGATTTATTACTAACTGGAAGTGGCTATTCAGTTGTTTGCCTTAGTCTAAATGATTTAGGGAACTGGCAGCCTTCATTGTATTTTTTGGATGAAGAATTTGAACAAGTTAGTAGTAATTCTTTTTACTATGACTCATTGTCAGCCTTTTATCGAAGGGATGTTGAACGCACCACCGATGGTGGAATAATTATCGCAGGTTATACCGTACCTGAAAATCCGCCACAGGAGGGATGGATTATAAAAATTGATAGTCTAGGCAATCACTGTTCATTTTTGGGCTGTGATTCGATTGTTCTTGATAGCACAACTTATAGCAATTACCTAATAGCTTTTGAATCAGGCAGGTTTAAGATTCATACGGCCCCTAATCCCTGCAAGGATCAATTTACGCTGAGCTATGAGCTGCCTCAGGGTGCTGAAAATGCATGGTTCAGGCTCTATGATTCCAGAGGCATAGAAAGGCGCTCCTTGCGGCTATCTGATGCCATAGGCACTAAGGAAGTAGAGCTGAGCCATTGCGAACCAGGAATCTATTTTTGGCGGCTCATTATCGGCCAGCGAATCATAGAATCAGGAAAAATAGTTGTGAGTGGATAGGTTGGCTATAAGTCATACGATAACCATTAGCCTCTTATACAGCGATTTAGCCTTTTTGTCTAAGTAAGTATCTGCGCATTGGAAAAATATCCACCAATTAACACAGAACGATGAACGATAGATGGATGATAGTCGATGAATTGACTCGGGGCTGAGAAGATTTCTGGATTGTATCTTATTTGTTGAGGTTTTTAGAGTTTTGTACCCAAATTATTATTCTGTTTTATTGAGATCGAATCCCTCGGTTATAAATAATTGTTCAGGTCTTAGTTGTGGAACATAGAAATGCTGGTTGTGGGACATATTATTGGATGATTTGGCTTACTCAATAGGAGATTTTTTCATTTTGAGAATTATTCTCATTTTATGCTTTTAAATTTATTAAAATTGAATATATTGTGTTAATTTTGTGAAATTATCTCAAAATTAATAAGCGATGATTGTTCAGTTTACGGTTGGGAATTTTCTTTCATTTAATGAAAAACGGATTCTAAACCTTCAAGCCAAGGGAATTTCCGAGTTAAAATCAAATATTTCCACATTCAAAGTCGAAAAAATCCTAAAGTCAGCTGTAATTTATGGCGCGAATTCCAGTGGTAAAAGCAATTTGATTAAGGGGCTAGAGAGAATGCGTGAAGTGGTGTTGTCCTCCGTCCGATTAAACGATACAGATGAATTAGATCATACTCCATTTTTACTAGCTACTGAAACAGAGAACCTACCAACTTTTTTTGAAATTATTTTTTGGCAAGATTCGACTAGGTATAGGTATGGCTTTGAATACAATTTGACCCACATAGTGAACGAATGGCTCTTTGCTGGCAAATCTGATCGGAGTGAAAGCCCTTTTTTTATAAGGACAATTGACGGTATTGGTGTTGATGCAAAATTCAAAGAAGGGGAGGGGTACGAATCTAAAACAAACGACAATAGACTGTTTGTTTCACTTGTTGCGCAATTAGGCGGAACTATTTCAAAACGAGTTTTAGAATTTTTCAAAAATTTCAATGTTCTTTCAGGACTTGAACACAATGATTATACTGGTTTTACGACAAGAATGTTTCATAAAAATTTAGAGGGTAGTGAAGATTCCTTGGAACTATTTAAAAAATTGAAATTGGGATTTCAAGACATAAAAGTTCTAGAATCCGACTTCGACCCACTTGATATTCCTGGTAACTTTCCAGCTAAGCTTAAAACAAAATTGATTAAAGACTTAACTGGAAAAAGAAACTTAAGTCTTAAAACAGTTCACAATAAGTTTGACAATAAAGGAAAAATTGTAGATGTTGTACTGCTCGATAAGTTGAAAAATGAATCAGAAGGTACCAATAAAATCATTGACCTATCTGGACCCATTTTTGACACCTTAAAATTTGGCAAAGCATTAATTATTGATGAGTTAGATGCTAAGTTGCACCCATTAATTACTATGCGCATTGTTGAGCTCTTTAATAGCCCTGTATCAAACACTAAAAACGCACAATTGATTTTCGCAACACACGACACAAATTTGTTAGGTGAAGAACTATTTAGAAGAGACCAAATATGGTTTACTGAAAAGGATGAAAGGGAACAGACTGCCTTATATTCTCTATACGACTTTAATTTGCCTGACGGTTCTAAAGTGAGAAATGATTCAAACCTTGAGAAGAATTACATAAGGGGGAGATATGGTGCTATTCCATTTATCACAAATTAATTTATTTGGATATGGCACGTACCATTAAAATTGACAATGCCTTGAAGAAACGCTTTGCAAAACAAACAAATAAAAGAGTACCAAGGGAACTTATATCTTATTTTTTAATTGTGTGTGAAGGTGAGAAAACGGAGCCAAACTATTTCAAATCATTCCCTAAAAAGGTTGGGAAAATTATTTATGACATCGAATTTGAAGGTGGGGGAATCAGTACTATAAAGGTTGTTGAAAAAGCTATTGAACTTAGAGATAAGTCAATGCAAAAATATGATAGAGTTTGGGCTGTTTTCGACAGAGATAGTTTTACAGCGAATGCTTTCAATAGTGCTATCTTAAAAGCAAGAGCAAATAATATAAATTGTGCTTGGAGTAATGAAGCCTTTGAATTGTGGTATTTATTGCACTTTCATAATCGTATTACAGCAATGAAAAGAACCGAATACAAAAATGCATTGGAGGCAGCAATTAACGGCAAACTAGGCATAAAGAAGCATCAATTTGAATATAAAAAAAATTCGCTAGAGATGTTTAACCTTTTGAGCAAGATAGGTAGCCAAGAATATGCAATTAAATGGGCTAAGGAGTTAGCTAATCGTATTTCAGGTGAACAATTTGCTAATTACAATCCACAAACTATGGTGTTTAAGCTTGTGGAAGAATTAAATGGAAAATCAGAAGAATTAAATGAAGAACTTGCTAGAAAATATGAACAAGGAATATAATCATATACCAAACAACAGTAGCTAGCCACAAGCCATGTTGCCGTTCTCCAAAGATAGCTTAGGATAAACAGAAAGTTGAGTCTTATGAAATGGAACTTGCATCTGTTTACTAGAAATTGGGCTAGTGTTTCTAACTGTTTTCTATGAAAATAGTTTGTGTTCGGGGCTTTCTATATAAATGGATTGGAGGCAAAAATTGGGTTTTTGTTAGTAAAAATAGTCCAATTAGAAATTATTCATTAACTCCGAAATCTTTTA
>CAYZQX010000370.1:0-4376 GCA_964480615.1 uncultured Chitinophagales bacterium
GATGGTGTTAATGAAAGAATTGCATTTTCCGATGTAGTAGATTGCTATTATGATCAGCCTTACACTTGGAAAATATTTAATATCTACGGGCAATTAGTGCATAGTGAAGTAGCTACACTTACCAATAATTCTTTGTATTGGGATGGTACTGGATTAAATGGCAGTATGTTAAAATCAGGTACTTATTTTTATGTACTTGAAGTACATAGCCTTGTTGAGCCATTGCTGAAGCGCAGCTTTATTGAATTAGTGAGATAGCCTTAGTGATGTACAATTGCTATAACCTATTGCTAAAGTTGTAGAGTCTATGATTATAGTATAATAAGGTTGCACTTGACTAATAGTTGCTGAGCATTATTAGGTCATTGAGTAATAGTAATGAAAAAAACTGTTGAGCAAATCTTATTTTCGCTCGAATAATTTTAGCCAGTATTCATTTTTGTTTTCATAATAGTCTAGTGTTTTAATGATCCTCAAAATAAAAGTGAAAGAGCAAGTACTCACAACCATCAATAAAGCAAAAACAATTCAAGCAATTAAGCACGAGCATCTATTATTTTTAACAATAATAGATAAAATGATTACAAGCTCAACCAGCGTCTATTCTAGAGGTTAAGACTATTGAGAAGTTGAGTTGCATATAAAAATAGTTTTGCAATATAGATCTAACTATCATAGTCGCAGAAACTCTTGAATTAAAATTTAATCATAAGCCAGCAAAGCCTTTGGTGGTAGGGCATCACACCGTCGTTACACAATATTTTTAGTTATTGAGCAATACCTTTTAGTTGCCGTGTTGTTTTGCGATAGGGATCGACGCGGATATCCTTTTAGGAGGCAATTTTGTATGTAATATCTGTAGTGATTGTTAAATATTTTCTAGGATATTACGCGTTATAATTTTTCAATTACTTTGCCTCCTAAAAGATAGGAGCATAGAGCCCGGGCCGGAGGCATCGTCCTAATCGTCTAATTTTAAGTTGTTGAACAAGCTGTGGGTTTATTTATATTTTGATTTTAATCATATACTGTATGAATGTTTAGTCTAAAACTATTTCTATTATGTTTCATAATGGCGATTAAATATATAAATAGGATTTTTTTCTTGTATGAGAAACTGGGCAAATAAACTTAAAAAAATTCGTGAAATAAAATAGCCTTTAATTGTTGAAGGCTTTTTTTATTGGCATAGGGCAATATTATTCAGACTGTACTCAATTCTAAACAAAATGTTTCGATGAATTTCAAAATTCGATAGTTTAGGCTAAATATCTACTAATAATTGTATTCTAAATTCTGAAACAAAAACTTTAAATGATTAGAATAATTACAAATAACTAAGTATTTGCTAAAAATTAAAGATTTTTTATCAAAATTGACTGATTTGGACATTATTGGCATCAATTTTAATCTAATTAATAGCTGTAATCTGGATGAATATCCATTTTCAAAGTTTGTTAAATGATTAATTAATGTTCAATAAAATAAACGGTATGTCGAAACCTTTACAATTACTAAGAGCTACGGGATTAGCTATTGCCCTCCTTATTTATCTTCCATTGATAAGTCAAGGGGAGTTTATGAATGACATTGTAATAGGATGTCAAAGTGGTAATGTATCCTTAGAAATTATCAATGCGGATGCTGGTCAAATGATTTCATTAGAAGACCCTGTATCCATTGATAGTATTATCGTAATAGGATTTAGCCGTTCTACCACGAATTCGTTTCCAACAAGCTGGTCATTTACCAATTCGACCTCTACTGCACAGAGTGATGCGGGGTTGATAATGACCTTTGATATTAGAAGATATTTTGCCAAGTTATATGGTGCTACTTCTTTTGTCAATGGAGTTGTAGTAGGGGGTACTGAGGATGTTGCACATCCACATTCTTATACAGCCTATGTATTTAGAAGTGGCAGCAATTATGGACAAAAAAATATAAGGGTCAGTTATTCCCAGGAATATCTAATTGCCTTAGCGGATACCGATTGTGAACAAAAAGTTATTCCATTATTTGAAGCAGCAGGGCCTCGTGATATTGAGGTTGCTGTAATTCTCGATGATGTGGGGTTGACTACCTCTTGTTCTAAGGCAAGTATTACTGCGACAGCAGGTACTATTAGTTATGTCACAGAAGCCCATTTAGAACCCAATTCTACGCTGGGTGCTAATTCGCATATACACAATATATTACTTGAGAATGTGCCAGGTGATGCCACACAACTTGTTGTTGAGGTTTGTTCGATCTTTAGCAGTACTTGTGGTACTAATGGTGGAGCAGGACAGGGATTATCATTTCAAGGGATAATGACCACTGAAGCAGCTTCTTGTAATGATGTGTTGTCATCAGGCAGTTTTTATTTTGCTTGTGATGAAACTGAAAATACTGATTTGAAAGTACTTTCTAATGCTGTGCAAAATGACTTAAATACTTGTGTTTCATTGGGCATCAATGATATTACTCCTTCATCAGTCAAAGCTGCTGAGGTGTGGTTGTTTGGTAGAGGCACAGCACCTACTTACATTACAATTTCTAATGATCTAGGTTATACGACTAATCTATATGAGGAGACGGTACTAGCTGGTGGAGGCTGGGAATTTAGAACCACTATGCCTCTTGATGGTGCCGATGATTATTGTGTGAAAACTTATGGGGGTAACCAAAACGATTTGCGTGTGTTTTCTGCAGGGGTTTTTTATGAAACAGATGTAATACAATCTATTAGTGGTGAGTTTAATATAACATATCTAGAGCAATCAGGTGGCGTAGATGATTGTT
The DNA here is from genome assembly GCA_964480615.1 of uncultured Chitinophagales bacterium. GTDB lineage: Bacteria > Bacteroidota > Bacteroidia > Chitinophagales > UBA2359 > CAYZQX01. Next base: position 2,785 of record CAYZQX010000370.1, read on the forward strand.
ATACTACAGATATTGCCATAGCACCTGGTGCGAATGGTGTTAGAGATTTGAATGTAACAATTGGGCTTGAAGCGGTGTATAATGATAATAATCAACCAGTGGATATAGAGATTAATGCAGGGCCTGTACAATTTTTTCAGACCTTTGATCCGCTTCCTATAGTTCCGCCAATCTTACAAGCTGGACAAATAAGTTTTACCATTCAAGATGTGCCTGGTTATGTAGAGGAAATAGTTGTAAATATATGTTCAAAGGCTGCCTCTGGTGGTGGTGCAATTTTCCCATCATACATATATGTTGATAACACAGGGTCTTGTAGATTTCCAGAGACTGAAACATTTGGATGCGCTGGATATGGAGAAGATGTGGATGTGCTAGCAGGTTATATACCTAGTGGTAGCTCAACAGGATGTATAGATCTCAATCAATTGGGATTTGGTTCACAGGCTATTACTTCGATGAAGGTATGGGCATTTACCAGTGGTGGTACGCCTAATAATATAACATTTATGAGTGCATTAGGTGCTTATGTAGTTGTTAATAAATCTGAGGTTTGGAATGTTGGTGGTCAAGGCACTTATTATGTTGCAGAGTTGCAATGGGATGGCACTGATGAGTTGTGTGCTACTGTAACAGGAAACCCGGATAACTTACCAGTCGCATTTGGCGCTATGATATATTCCGAAGGGAACTGGAATGATGGAGCAGTATCTACTGTATTTATGGCTGATTACTTATATCACGGAGGATTTGGAAATGATTGTTACAATGTTAGTATTCCATTAGCAGACTCTCCTGGTACCAATAATCAAGTAGATCTAAGTTTTGTCATTAATGATTATGAAAATAATGGTAAGCCTATTGATTTTTATTTAAGTTATGGCGGTTTTAGCACAGGCTATACTGAAACGCAACCGGATGTATTAGTAGGTACAACAGCTACATTTAATTTTTCAGCTAATGTGCCTGATGATGTAACCGAGATAGAAGCTTCTATATGTAGTCAAGCTAATCACAATGGACAATCAATATTTCCAACTGTTGTAATAGCGGATGCTTCGGATGGCTGTTGCTTAGGTCAAATAAATATCACGACTGATGGTAATCCAGATGGCATTTGTCAATGGGATGGTATCATGTTGTATGCCTCGACTGCTGGTTTCCCCGAAGGGACAGTATATAAATGGTATCGTGATGGTAGTTATGTGATATGGGGTGATGGGCCTTCGATTATGGCATCTAACTTTGAAGGAACATCTGCTTGGCAGTATATCAATTACAGTGTTGAAGCTAACCTGCCTAATGGCTGTATAATTTCAAATGATATTGAACTTACAATTATTCCTGAAACGCCTATTATAGGTATTACTGATGGGATAGTTGATTTCTGTATTGGCGATGTAGTAGCTTTAGACTTAGGGATATATTATCAAGATGCACAAATTACGAATATAATTCCTGTATCTGGCGATGAGTCTGCTTTGCCTAGTTGTACGAATTGCTTGGATTTTTATGCATTCCCTAATCAAACTACTACTTATCAGGTATTTGTTAATTATTTCGGTTGTGAGAATACTTATTTCTATACTTTA
>CAYZQX010000371.1:0-4365 GCA_964480615.1 uncultured Chitinophagales bacterium
GCTTCGATCCTTATCGCAAATACAACTTGAAAGAGCACTATGCAAGAGATCACATCGCCTATTTATGATGCAAGCTTTTTACTGAAATCCATAAAATTGTGTGAATATGCTATGTACTTATAATGGCTAAAAACTATTACGATAAAAGAATTCAGCGTTATTTAGCAAATCCTACTTATCAAGTTACATATCCTATGTTTGAATAGCAGCTTCATTATCTTTGGCTTAAAAAAAAACAGCCCTATCTTATTCTGCTTATCAACTACAAGTTGTTAGAAAAGATAGAGCTATTCACACAATAAAATAGAAAAAAGTATTTTCTGAAGATAACAAAGGCCTAATACCTAAGTTTTAGCACACACATAAACCATCGAAATACCTGGTGGTTAATGGCTATGTCCTTCTCCTTGATTGGTCATTTTTGCATTGATAAAAAATGCACCTTTTGTAGCGATCATTGCATCCTTTGGTATATCAGTAATCAAGGTGATGGCCGTATAGCCCATATTGGATATACCCTTCATCACTTCTACTTTTCTGAAATGTGTTGAGGATTCTTTTACTTCAGTTTTAAGGGCATTTGTGGTTTGTTTATGCTCATTGCCCGATGTTGAATGAGCGTGGTCATCGCCATGATCGGCGGCTTCAACTTCGTCATGTTCCTGGTCATGATCCTGTGCTTCCTCATGTGAATCAGTTACTATAAATATGTAACTCTTACCTAGTGCATCTACAATCGCAGATGTAGGCAGTGCAGGCATAGTTTGATTATCAAGGCTAACAATTGCAGATATATTCATACCATCAATGAGCCCTACTTTATTGCCAAGCACATCACAATGAATAGCGATGGTTTTAGTTTCACTATTAAAGGAATTCCCGATGCTAAATATTTTCGCGTCATACTCTTCGATTGGATTGTTAGTGAGTGTAAAATGAATTACTTGACCAACTTTAAGCTTCGGTAAATCTTTTTCAAATACATCGAGATCGAGATGTAATGAACCGTTGTCCACTATCTCCGCTACTGGCGAGGTGACATCCACATAAGAACCTATAATCGCAAATAAATTGCTCACTGTACCACTCAAGGGGCTCGTCACAGGAAACACCGTTTTAAGATTCGTAGGACTTATTGCATCGGGATCTATACCCATGAGCATAAACTGCTTTTTAAGGCTGTTAATCCTGCTCTGGTTGCTTGTAGTTGAGCTATTGGCATAAAGACCTTGTTGGCGATTAAGCATCGTTAGTTTGCCTTGTAATTCATCGAGATTAGCTTGTGCCATCTCTAAATTCTTTCTTGCACCTGCATTGCCTTCAAATAGTTCTTTCTGACGAGCGAGTTCGATTTTGGCATATTCGATTTGAGGCATTAGGGCTTCCTTGTCCATTTGTAGGTTAGCATATTGATTATTCATACCTGTACTTATATCACTGGTATTGGTGCCATAAGCTAATAAGGAAATGTATTCTTCTTGCAATCTGAGAATATCGGGGTTAGCAATGGTAGCAATGACTTGACCTGCTCTAACTGATGATCCTATGGTTACATTAATCGTTTTTACAACCCCACTGTAAAGTGAAGTGGCATTGGCTTTATTGTTATTCGGAACTTTAAGAAAACCATTGGCGCGAAGGGTGGCTGTGAGCTGCTTTTGTTCTAATTGGCCGAGTTGAATATCTACCACTTTCATTTGCGCATTCGTTAGGGAAGTAGTGGTGGCATCCTCGGCATGTACAGCGTGATCGTGGGCATGTGCTCCAGCAGGTTCTGCTTCAGATGAACCGTGTGAATGGTCTTCTCCTTCACCATGTGTATGGCAACTTGTAAAACAAAATAGAATGAGAAAATAGAAAAGAGAAAATAATATATGAGCTATAGATAGGATGATTTTCATTTTACGGATTTATTGATTAATGAATGGATTTGAACAACCGCAACTGAAAGGTTGTGTATAATGTCGAGGTATTCCAGCTCAGCACTGGTGGCCATCTGTAAGGCCAATAGGTATTCTACATATTCTATATCACCAGTCTTATAGCCAAGATTTGCTGCATTGACGATCCGACGATTGTTTGGTATAGCGATGTTTTTGTAATACTTATATGCTTCGAGTGCTTGGTTATAGTTGTTTTTCAAAATTTCCAACTGTGCGTTAAGCTTTGACTTATAGTTATCGGCTACTGATAATTGAGCTTTATTTTTCAAGCTTAGGCTTTTTGACTTTGCCCTATAAGCGCCAATGGACAAGGGAATACCAATACCGACATTGAAATATTGATAACGCTTAGAACGATCATAAAAAACTTCACTATTATCCACCTTTTGAATGCCAATCATACTTATATTATTATATCCCACATTAAAATCGGGCATAGCTTCAGCACGAGCTATCTTTCTATTGAATAAATACAATTCAGCTGCTTTGTATTCAGCTTGCAAGGAAGGATTATCACTCACTACATCCTCATTCACTAAAGGCTCTAATATTAAGGGTACGAATTCAATATTGCTAGCAATCTCTAAGTCCTCATCAACATTTAGCCAATATTTGAGCAATGTATAATCATTTTGAATATCCGTTTCATTCTGGCGAGCTAATAATTGCAATTTTGCAAGACTATTTTCAGCATTGATTTGCTCTGACATTTTACTTTCACCAGTCTTGTAGCGCAGGGTTGCAATATGGACAAAATCGACATAAAGACTATCTAAGAATTCGATTTTATCTCGTTTAGCTTCAAGGAATAATAAATGATGGTATAAGCTCAGTACTTCCATCTCAATCTCATTTACACTCACAGCTTTATTGATACTTCCCAACTCGCTTTCTGCATTCCAATAGTTCGATTTTGCTGAGAATAAACTAGGAAATGGCAAGCGCTGAGTAATCGCAAAACCATTATCTCTTTCAATACTATTGTACTGCCCAAATTGTAAGGAGATATCAGCTTTAGGGATTTCCATCCTTGATTTCTTCATTGCAGTTGAAGCAGCTATTTCTTGTTCTCTTGCCTTTATCAAAGAATTATTTTTCAATGCAATTTCAACAGCTTGTTCACTGGAAATAATGCGTAATGGTTGGGACTGCAAGACATTTCCATAAAAGCTAGGAATTACTAAAAGTGTTACAAGCAAAATCAAGCTAACAAAGGCTGTATTATTCATTTTAGGCCGCTTAAATTGTTGATTAATGATGAGGTATAACAAGGGTAAAAGGAACAAGGTTAAAAATGTTGCTGTCACTAAACCACCTATTACAACTGTAGCTAATGGTCTTTGTACTTCGGCACCTGCTCCCTTGCTCAATGCCATCGGCAAGAAGCCAAGACTGGCCACTGTCGCTGTCATCAATACAGGTCTTAATCTGATTTTAGTGCCCTCTAGAATTCTTTTCACCGTATCATTGTATCCCTCTTTTTCCAATTGATTAAAAGTGCCTATTAAGACAATTCCATTTAACACTGATACCCCAAACAGGGCGATAAATCCTATGCCAGCACTAATACTGAATGGCAAGTCACGAAAATACAATGCCAATACACCACCAATGGCACTCATGGGGATAGCAGTGAATATCAACCCAGCCTCTTTCAATGAATTAAAGGTAAGGAATAGCAGCAAAAAAATGAGCATTAGCGAGATTGGTACAGCTACCATTAATCGCTGGCTTGCTTTTTGTAAATTCTCAAAGGTACCACCATAAGTATAATAATAACCAGTAGGCAATTTTATCTGTTTATCAAGTGCAAGTTGAATATCTTGCACTACGCTTTGCACATCGCGGCCTGCAACATTAAAACCCACTACAATACGCCGTTTTCCCGCTTCTCTACTTATCTGTGCTGGGCCAACCTTATAAGTAATAGACGCCACTTGTGAGAGGGGTATCTGATTGCCATTTTTCGTAGGGATCATGAGATTGCTAACATCTTCGATGCCAGTTCTATACATACTATCGAGCCTGACAACTAAGTCAAACTTTCGCTCATTCTCATAGACTACTCCGGTACTCTTCCCTGCAAATGCTGTACTTACAATATCATTAACATCTTCTATATGAAGACCATAATTAGCGATACGCAATCGGTCATATTCTATATTAATCTGTGGCAATCCTTCAACGCGTTCTACGGATGGTGTGCTAGCCCCTTCTACGCCTTTCACGATAACACCTATCTTTTGAGCATAATGCAATAAGGTATCCATATTCTCCCCAAATACTTTAACAGCGACATCCTGCCTAATCCCAGTCATTAATTCATTGAAGCGCATTTGTATAGGTTGATTAATCTCAAAAAATATACCTGGTATTATTTCTATTTCGTGCATTATATCATTGGCTAATTGATTGTAAGAAC
>CAYZQX010000372.1:0-4364 GCA_964480615.1 uncultured Chitinophagales bacterium
CTGAGGTTGGTTGCAGAAACGGCCCTAAGTCCAAAGTCCAATACCCAGTGTCCAGGTCCAGTTTTCTTTGTCTTGGGTAGATAAAACAAATATTCGATTTTAACACTGGTAAAGCAAGCTTATTTGTGCGCCTATACACAGCTTCTGTTATTCAAAATTATCACTGATAATATAAAGCCATTGCACTCTTAAGCTTTGTTAGTTAATGAGCATACTTCAATAATGGTCGAATCTTTTTGTAATCAATCCACTACGCCTATAGCTGTATGGCTAAGTATTTTTTTCTGGCTATAGTAGGCGACACGAACTTGACTTCAGGCATTCATCATCATTGCATTAATACAAAGGCAACGAAATTGTAGTGTAATTAAAATTCTTGCAATTGTTCAGGTGCAGTTTCTTCTTCAAACTCATTACCTGATTCACCAAAAAACAAACCAAAACCTATCTCAATGGAATGATGCTTGCCAGCAATACTTTTTTTGGGAAGATCGTAGTTAGCGGTGATAAAATAGGTACTTGCTAATTTAATACCAGCATTAATGCCTAGAATGTATATAGGATCATTAGCCTTGTAAGAAATCCCAGCTAGAATGAGATCATTGTAATTCAGATGTACACCTACATCGGTCTTAATTCTATTCCTGTTAAATCCATAACTAATCTGTGAAAAATAGCCTTGCGCAATTGCATTCGGGGTAAGCTTCAACCGCTCGCCAATTGAAAATGTATAACCTATCGTCATATTGCCTTTGCGTACAAAAGTTGTTTGTGGATTATAGTTAATCACATCACCACTGTTAGGATTGATGTAGGTAGATATTACATCGCTGTAATCAAAGCTGGGCTGGTTCGTATGATGCATTCCAAATCCTAGATAAAACCGCCTAGACTGCATCAACAAGCCAATATTAGCATTAAATTTATTTTTCCGGTCATAAATGGCTTGCCCTATCGGCTGATTAATTCCTGGTGAATTAGTCATAGCTGTATAATAGTGTACAAATCCCATTCCCAATCCTACGCGCGTACTTATTTTCTCATTCTTTTGAAAAGTGAAGGCGTACTGAAATTCACCCATCATTTGCCGCGTACTGTAAGCGTCATTTTGATCATAATATTGAAAATTCAATCCTAATCCCGATTTTATGCTTGCAAAATTCTGCTGCCAAGCAGCATAGTAAGCTCGGGGTTTTTGTAGGTCGTAGTGATTTTGAAATTGCGCACTTACTAGGAAATTAGGCAAATCTCTAAAGCCTGCAAATGCTGGATTATAAGCCTGTTGCTTTAAGTAATAATTGCTTTGATAAGCAAAGCCCGCCTGATATATTTGCGCGCTTGTGTTCATCGTAATACAACATAATAAGATAGCAGCTAACTTAGCTAATCCCATATATATTTTTGTCATCATCTTTATTTATGTTTTACATCATTTTTTTATACCCTTACCCTATTGCATGAATATTTGGATTATAACCCCGACCTCAATGATCCGCCAGAAACGAATTTTTTAACGAGTTAGCAAGGATTATCTGCGCATTATACTAAGCCTGTATCATCATAAAGCTTTTTATATTAATGGCACATAAAAAGTTTCAACTTTCATTGCTCTAACTGGTCAAGGCATTTTAATGATTAATTTTCATATTCAGTTTTGTATTCATTAAAAAAAAATTTCCTTTAACCAAATAAAATTAACTTAAAAATCCCTCCTTAAAAAAATAGATCACAATAGCATATACTACAAAATCGAATCACTACATACCTACCTTACTGCTAATTTATAGCTACTAACTTGCGGCTATTGCTTCTTTTCATCAAGGTTTCTACGCTTATAATTTTCCCAATCCGACAAAGTATCAATATCGTTTAATTGAGGCAATAAAAATAAACTATTTTTTTCTTTTTCAATTATTTCAAGGGTTATCTCCAGCAGTTTGGGATTGCTCCAGGGCATATCCATAAAGAGGGATTCTAATATTACTGATTGAAATCCTAGTAGATAATAACCCCCATCGCTTGCAGGGCCTATGACTATATCATAATCCACTAATTTTTGATAGGCTAAGGAGATTATTTCCTCATTCAATTCCATCGTATCGCTGCCTATGATTATTGTAGGTTCCTTATTCTTTTCTGCTTGACTTTCTTGTTGCGCAACTGCTCTAAAGGCCATTAGCATCCGATGCCCTAAGTCACCGCTGGATTGCAGCTTGAAATGGTAATTGCCCTTCTCCCAAATTTTATATTCGGGTATATAGGCATCAAAATAAAGATATTTATTTATCGGGAGATCACAAGTAATCATATTAGTATGGGTCAGCAACTGAGTATATATATCAAGCGCAGGTCCTTCCCCAGTTTCTCTTGCTATTCTTGTTTTCACCTTGCCCAGTTCAGGATTTTTTATAAATATGATGAGCGATGCCATAGTAAATGATATTTTGATTTGTTTAAAAAGGATATGAAGTTAGTATTACTAATATTACATAAACTATTAGTAGTGAAATTCGTGGACCGAATCAATCTTACTAGTACAACAATCGCTATAATTTACCATTCCTGAATTATTAAGTACGGATAGAATATTTTTTAATAAAATGCGTAAAATTACGCTAACTAACAATTATTGAATGCCTGCATCTTTGTATCAGAATTTCCCCTAACAAGAAAAGCGAATTTTTTCCCCCAATTATGTTTCACTTCCCTATGAAACGGACGCTTTTCAACCACAAGCGAGTCTCTAACGATAAATAAATTAGTTAGGGGCTCGTTTTTTTATGGTTGGGATAGGTGCTTGCTGAAATAGCCCATGATATGCATACTCAATAAGTAAATATCCTCGAAACAATTATATAGAGGCACTGGTGCTACGCGTATTACATCGGGTTCTCTCCAGTCGGTTATAACTCTGTGACTGCTCAAATATTGATGTAATTTTTTTCCTGCATTAGGCGCACATATTGATAGTTGGCAACCTCTTTCACTAGGGTTTTCAGGCGTTATTAAGATTAATTCTTGTGCGCCTAATTTCGTGTTGATTTCTGTGATGCAAGCTTCAAGATAGCCGGTGAGTGCTACACTTTTAGCTCTTAAGTTATGCATGCCTGCTTGGCTAAATATTTCAAGCGAGGCCCAGTGTGCCGCCATCGGCAATATTTGAGCATTGCTTATCTGCCAGCCTTGTGCACCTTTTTCCGCTACAAATTTGCGCTCCATTTTAAATCGATTTTCTTCATCGTGACCCCACCATCCTGCCATACGCGGCAAGCCGGTGTTATTGCCATGCTGCTCGTGCACAAAACAGCCTCCCACTCCACCTGGTCCACTATTGAGGTACTTATAGGTACACCATACAGCGAAATCAACCTTCCATTCGTGTAGATTAAGTGGAATATTGCCAGCAGTATGTGCCAGGTCAAAACCGCAATAAGCGCCTACGGCATGTGCCGCAGTAGTAATTGAAGGCAAGTCATAATATTGACCAGTGTAATAATTGACACCACCCATCATAACCAATGCCAATGAATCCCCCAAGCGATGTATCGTTTCTAATATATCACTAGTGCGCAATAATAATTCGCCCTCACGCGGCTTAAGTTCTATGATGGCTTCATCGGGATTGAATCCATGTAGTACTGCCTGACTGTCCACAGCATACTGATCGGAAGGGAATGCATTGCCCTCGATTAATATTTTATACCTAGTAGGCGTAGGTCGGTAAAAAGTGGCCATCATAAGGTGGAGATTCACTGTAAGTGTATTCATCATCACTACTTCATCGGGTAGCGCTCCTAATAGCTCACTGTAAATAGGATGTAAAAAATGATGATAAGCAACCCAAGGATGACGACCATGAAAATGTCCTTCAACACCAAATTTTTGCCAATCCTCTAACTCTGCCAGCACATATTTTTCTGTGTTTTTAGGTTGTAAGCCCAGCGAGTTGCCACAAAAATATAGATATGGCTGCCCTTCGTGATGAGGGAAATAAAAATTATCTCTAAACTCTTTGAGTGGATCGGAATTATCTAATTCTATGGCCTCTGCTAGATCAAATGCTTTATTCATACTGCAAAATTAACCCCGAAATATTATTTCATAGTTTTATATAAATAGGGCTAGCTCAATAATTCAAAAAAATGAAATTATGGCGATGACTTAGGAGCGCAAATTGCTTGTGAAATGAGTATTTGCTATTGGCAACTAGATCTATAGTGAAACTTGATTGATTGCCCTAATCTTATTTATATTGGCAGCAAGAACCTTCGCTTATGCCTGGTTAGCATTGATACATATCGCTTTAACTAGACATTGGACACTGGACTTAGTGCAGTTGCTTTAACTAGACTCTAGACACTGGA
>CAYZQX010000373.1:0-4357 GCA_964480615.1 uncultured Chitinophagales bacterium
GGGTTGGAGCCTTCACAGAGATCTGTGTACACGGTAGGATAGGAGGGGTTTGTACAGAGCTAGCAGGTTCGTGTTGCTAGTGGATAATCTGATGTCCTATAACCTGCCAGCTCTGTACCGGAGCGTCAGCAAATCGAGCTTGCGAAGATTCTGATGGCCTTTAAAAAACTAATAAAATCAGAAAGCCCTGTATAGCCCGGGCCGGAGGCATCGCCCATAACCCTGTATTTATCAATAGTACTAAGCACATAATACGCCACCACACTGCTCCGTTTTTTAGTCTTTTGGATTGCATTCAAGCTATTTTTATACATGGAATTTTCTTGTTTTATATCAGCAAATTTTTTATACTGATTCGTTTTATTGCCTACAATTAGAACAACATGCATTTGGATATAACTGTTTGCCTTATCTTTGCTCTCTTATGAGTCAGGATTTTAAAATATATAACAGTTTAAGCAGGGAAAAAGAGCTCTTCCAACCACTCAATCCACCTTTTGTGGGAATGTATGTATGTGGCCCCACTGTGTATGGGGCACCCCATTTAGGCCACGCAAGAGCAGGCATTACTTTCGATATACTTTTTCGTTTTTTGAAAAATGAAGTGATAGGGCCTGGCTATAAAGTGCGTTATGTGCGCAATATTACCGATGTAGGACATCTTCAGGACGAGGTAGCAGGGGCTGGCGATGACAAAATATTGCGACAAGCCAAACTGGAAAAAATAGAACCTATGGAAGTCGTTCAAAAGTATATGATAACCTATCGCAATGCCTATAACGCACTCAATAACTTGCCACCAAGCATTGAACCCACTGCATCAGGTCACATCATAGAACAAATAGAAATGACTCAAAAGATACTTGACGCTGGGCTAGCTTATGAGGTTGATGGCAATATCTATTTCGATATCGAAGCTTATAATAAAACAGGGCAAGTATATGGCAAGTTATCAGGCAGGGTGCTGGACGACCTAATGTCCGGCGAGCGTGAATTAGATGGCCAAGAAGCCAAGCGAAACAAGTTTGATTTTGCACTGTGGAAAAAAGCAGCGCCTGAGCATATAATGAAATGGCCTTCCCCTTGGGGACTGGGATTCCCTGGCTGGCACTTAGAATGTTCCGCTATGAGCACAAAATACCTCGGCAAACAGTTCGATATTCACGGCGGCGGAATGGACTTATTATTCCCTCACCACGAATGTGAAATAGCACAGTCTATAGCAGCGGAAGGCGTAGATGCCGTAAGATATTGGGTACATAATAACATGATCACCCTCGATGGTCAAAAAATGGCTAAATCCATAGGGAACACCATCTCATTTGAACAGTTTCTCACCGGCGACCATGTACTCCTAGAGCGCGCTTACTCACCTATGAATATTCGTTTCTTTATGCTTCAAGGCCACTACCGCAGTACCCTTGATTTTTCTAATGCTGCGCTACAAGCTAGCGAAAAAGGAATGCTAAAATTATGGAATGTGTATGATGTGCTCAATGCATTGCAATATGTATCGAATCCCGATGAACTCAACCAAGCAGAGATCAAGGAAGTCAATGAAATATGTCAAGAGGCCATTGATCAAATGTATGATGATATGAATACAGCACAAGTCATCGCAAGACTATTTGATCTCAGTAAAAAAATAAATTCATACCAAGAAAAACTCCTATCCATCAGCAGTATTGACGAAGCTACATTTAATAGGATGAAGCTTATCTTCAATACATTTGTCAATGACATATTAGCATTTAATGTCCGTGACAATGCACAAGGCAATGGTGTAACGGATGGCCTTATGGATCTTATCTTAGAAATAAGAAAAGAATCCAGAGAGAAAAAAGATTGGAGCACTTCCGATTTAATTCGCAATAAGCTCAATGAGATAGGCATCACTGTGAAGGATGGTAAGGATGGAAGTTCTTGGGTATTGGGTTAATGAGTTTTTGATCTTTTATTCAAAAGGAATATCTGTTTGTAGGAAGGTGGGATAAAGCTATTTTGTCCCTTTACTGTTGGTGTTAGTTTTTCTATGCCCAAAATGAATGATTGATGATTAATTTCTTTAACCCACGATGAATTATTCTATTCTCAATTAGTTGCAATAAATTTAAATTCAACTCGAATTAGGGTCAGCATTGCACTTCAATATTGAACCATTTTATTTCTAGCATAATTAGCAAATTAAAAGTCAGTCATAATTGTTAACGAATAACAAATCTATTGATCCATTCTTTAAATGATTGGATTAAAAGCAATATTTTAAATAAAATTTTCACAAACAGCAATCATTCAAGCAATATTGCCAACAATTCAAGTAAAATAAATATTTGGTTGATGGAAATGACATTGCTTTACACAAAAATTTAAATAAATAATGAAAACCTTTTCTTATGCAGTACTATGGCTTTTTGCATTACCGATGGTATTAGGCATCTCCTCATGCCGCGAGGATGAACTACTAGATGGCACAGGAGAAATGGTATTTTATAATGGTACTATATATACAGTGGATACAGCAAACTCTTATGCAGAAGCCGTTATAGTAAAAGATGGAATAATCACATTTGTAGGTTCGGAGACTGAGGCTGAAAATATAGCTTCCGAAGATGCTGAATGGATAGATTTAGAACAGGCATTTATGATGCCAGGCATTCACGATGTGCACATGCATCCGCTAGAAGCAGCCTCTGACAATTTTAAATTTATCCTAGATGATGCGATAGAAGATCCTGAATTGTATATTGATGATATTACCATTGCGCATGATGAAAATCCAGGTACAGACTGGCTTTTAGGATGGGGCCACTTATTAGAAACCATAATAGAAGCTAATAGAAATCCTAAAGAAATCCTAGACGATGTTTCTACTTCAAGGCCTATAGCTGTAATGGAGCAAACCTCACATTCATTATGGGTAAATTCTAAGGCACTGGAACTGTTAAACTTTAATGCCAATACCATAGACCCTATAGGAGGAATCATCATGAAAGATGAAAATGGCAATCCTAATGGGATTCTTATAGACAATGCAGGTGAGATTTGTATGTCATTAGCACTTGCTCCAACTAGCGAGCGTATGCAAAATGATTATAATGGGCTAGTAGAATATGCCCTTCCTGAATTAGCAAAACACGGTATCACATCCGTATCAGAAGCTAGAACTTTTTGGAAAAGAGATCAACATGAAATATGGCAAAAAATAGAAGAAGATGGTCTCCTTACTTGCAGGATTAATCTAGGTCTATGGGCTTATCCAGAGGCTAATGATGCAGATCAATTAGCAGCTATCCAAGCATTATACAGTAATGATTCTAATAGCCTTCTTTGTATCAATCAAATAAAAGTATATGTAGATGGCATCATACACAATACTACGGCTGCTATGCATGATGATTACCTAATAGACTATTTTCAAAATCCTACTAATAATGGTCTAAACTATTTTGAATCAGATAGACTTGCAGAATATATTAGTGTACTTGAAAGCACCGGATTTGACTTTCATATACATGCACTAGGCAATCGCGCTATCCATGAGGCATTAAATTCTATAGAACAAGGTGGAAGCAATGCTGGTCGTCATAGAATTACACATGTAGAATATGTTGATCCGAGTGACATACCCAGATTTGCACAACTAAATGTTACTGCTGATGCACAAGTAGTAGGTGAGTTTACACAGCCAGCTAATTGGCATGAAAATGATTATTTAGTTGGGGCTTCATTAGCTTCTAATATTATCCCCATTAAGAGTTTAAGTGATGCCGGTGCTAGAATAACATTGAGTAGTGACTGGGATGTAAGCGACTTGAATCCTTTTGTAGGTATTCAAAATGCTGTTACTCGCACGCCTCAAAATATTAGCTTAGAACAAGCTATACGTGCTTACACAATTAATGGAGCATACACTATGAGACAAGAAAACAAAGTTGGTTCCATACAAGTAGGCAAAGAAGCAGACTTAATTGTCATCAATCAAAATCCTTTTGAAATTGCACCCACTGAAATAGGTCAAACTGAAGTTTATATGACTTTTCTCAAAGGCAGGTTAGTATATGAAAAATAAATAATAAGATTTATCATGCAATCAAATCACTTGCAATAAAAAAAAGCTACTATTACATTATTCAATTATTGCAAATTGTTTGATTAATAACCGTAATTATATAAGGTCAATGTGTTAATTTACGCTGGCCTATTTTTTTAACCATTTTATAATATTCTTATTACAAAATCATTAGTTCTATTTGCAATAAGAATAGGACTTAGAAACTCTTAATATTAGATAAGATTATTATAATGGCGATGCCTCCGGCCCGGGCTCATATCTTTGCATTTTAATTGTTTAACCATA
>CAYZQX010000374.1:0-4357 GCA_964480615.1 uncultured Chitinophagales bacterium
ATGAAGTTCATAAGTTATCATCTGCAAAAATAAAAAGATCTGTGTACACGGTAGGGTGCTACCGGACTCACAGGCCCTACTGGCGCAATGGGTACAGCAGGCACGAATGGTATCAATGGCGTTACTGGTCCTACTGGCGCGGCAGGTGCAATGGGTGCGGCTGGAAGTATTGGCCCAACTGGCCCTACTGGTCCCGCAGGAAGTTCTAATGCATGGAGCCTAACTGGGAATACTGGCACTGATCAAGATAATAATTATATTGGGACATTAGATGATGCAGATTTGAGCTTTATTTCTCATGGGTATGTTTCAGGAAGAATAGGATATTGGAACACTTCACTTGGTTCAAGTTCCTATAATTCAGATGCAGAAACTTTTATTACTGCCATAGGTTACGGCGCATTACAAGGTAATACTACTGGGGTTCAAAATAGTGCTTTAGGAGATATTGCTTTAATTAACAATTCTGGTGGCAATAGAAATACCGCAATTGGTGCTGAAGCTTTAAAGAATAATCAAACTGGTCATGACAATACGGCGACTGGAACAAATGCCTTGGCAAACAACAATACCTCTGGTAACACCGCTATGGGTAGTTCAGCGATGAGAGAAAACACGATAGGCAGTAATAATGTAGCCGTAGGAACAAGCAGTCTTCGCAACAATTCAACAGCTAATAGAAACTCTGCGCTTGGTTATGAAGCACTTTTTGCTAATATAACTGGAAACGACAATACAGCGATTGGTTCATTTGCTATGAGGAATAATTTAGCAAGCTCAAATACAGCAGTTGGGGCATCAGCATTATCAGCTAATACAACTGGATTAGGAAATTCAGCATTAGGCAGTAATGCCTTATTATCGAACATCACTGGATCTCATAATACTGCAATAGGAACAAATGTACTCCTATCAAATACTGGAGGTGAAAATACTGCCCTAGGATATTCTGCAATGATCAATAATACTTCTGGAGAAGGAAATACAGCGATTGGGAAAAATGCATTAAGTGGAAACATGGAGAGCGGTGGTAATACGGGAATCGGATATGAGAGTTTATCAGCTAATATTGGTCAATGGAATACCGCTGTAGGTGCATACGCTGCAGCAGAAAATGAACTTGGAAATTATAACTCTGCCTTTGGTTATGCTGCTAGATTTTCAACTACCAATTTATCTAATTCGTCAGTAATCGGTTTTGATGCAATATGCAATGCATCGAATAAGGTTAGAATCGGAAATACAACTACTACTGTAATTGAAGGTCAAGTACAATTTACTTTCCCCTCAGATGCAAGATTCAAAAATAACGTACAAGCTAATATTCCTGGCTTGAATTTTATTAAAAAATTAAGACCAGTAAGTTATCAATTTGATACCAAGAAATTTGAAGAACACTTATCTCTAAATTTCTCAGAGGAAAAACGTGCTGAACGCATGGCTAACCTCGATTTCACCCACTCCTCAGAAATTATCCACACTGGATTCTTAGCGCAAGAAGTTGAACAAGTATGTAAAGAGCTTAACTACGATTTCGATGGCTTGCACATCCCTGATCCAGCCAATAAAACCGATAATTACAGCATAGCTTACAGCCAGTTTATTATGCCACTTGTAAAAGCAGTACAGGAACAACAAGACATGATTGATGCTCAAAACCAGCAATTGACAATATTACAATCACAAATGCTCGAACAGCAAAATCAATTAGCTGCTCAACAAAAATTGATTGATCTGTTGCTCGAAAAAAATGACATCAAGAAATAATCTTCTTTCCACAAAGATCAATAATTTCTTATAGGGGAATTCAAAATTTATCTTTACTGTGGGACTACACAATCTATTTATTAATGAGGCAAAATTGCAAGGATTGTAGCTAGCATGAAAATAATGGAATAAATAGTCCCACTAAAGATGGTTTTTTTCAAGGTGCTGTATTGATCTATGAATGAATAAATGAATGAATTTATCAATCCTTCATCTTATCTCATTAAAATAAATATTCAAGGGGCTACCTAGAGAAGTGAATAGTTTTTTTAGATGATCTTAATTATTAATAAAAATAGCAAATGAATAAGTTTTATATTATCATAATCATCCTCGGTTTATTTAGTTGGGCTTCATGTACGGATGAAGACACAGAAGATGATAGCCCTTCAACTATTGCGGGATCATTTGAAGCCGATGTATCTGGTACTTGGTTGCCAAGCAATCATTATGTAGCGGATAGTATTGTAGGAGCCTACTTCGCCCCTACACAAGACACATTAATAATAGTAGGAATGGATAAGGAATTTAAAACCTTTGTTTTGAGGGTTGGTGGACCATTAACACCAGGCCCACAGAGTATCAATTATAATCCAGGGACTCAAAATTTGACCTTTGTATATTCAGAGTTAATGGCTACACCCTATATTTTATATTTGAATACTGAAGAATCCGATTTAGTTTCAATTAATATTGATGAATGGGATGTTTCTACAAGAAGGCTAAAAGGTAGTTTTCAATTTAATGCTTTTGGCATTGTAGAAGTAGAGCAGGATGTATTAATGTCCGCACAAAATGGCACCTTTGAAGTCCAATATGTAGAAAACAGAGGTCAACTCGTTCAACTTCCTGTTGTAAATGATACCAACCCCTTAGAAGATATCCAATCAAAAGTAGAATATACCTTCTTGACCTCAGTGGGTGGTTCTTATGAGGGTAGTCATGATACGCTTGGTAGAACTGGATTAATTCTTGTCAGTGATAATGGGTTAGGATTTTCATTCTTGTTTACACTTCCTGATGGATCTGATGTTATCGTAGGTTGTCGTCCTGAGGTAGGTAATCACATCATAGATCCAAAAAGTGATGACGACATTCCAGCCCATATGAATGTTTTCGCTCCCGGAGAAACCTTTGAAGCTAAATCAGGATATGTAAATATTCAATCAATTGACTACAGTTTAAAACTTGTAAAAGGCAGCTTTAATGCCTCTGGCGATAACAATAAAGATGAACCTAACAATATAATCTTTCAAAGTGCTGGAATGTTTTCTGTTGGATATCAATAACATAGGATAGCTAATCCAACTTCTAATGCATCTTATTATTAAAGCATAATTCATCCTGATGTAATTGAAATAAATATTAAATATAGCATCATAAATTTTCTCACATTTGAAAATCATTTTTATCTATTCATTACAATGACCCTTTCATATTAATATTTTGGAATAATAATATGAATTTTATCCAATTAATTTTTCATTTAAACAAAATCAAAAATTCGCATGAAGTATTTTGGCATTTTATCTGCAATCTTTCTAATTCTATCTAGCTCCTGTG
The DNA here is from genome assembly GCA_964480615.1 of uncultured Chitinophagales bacterium. Taxonomy (GTDB): domain Bacteria; phylum Bacteroidota; class Bacteroidia; order Chitinophagales; family UBA2359; genus CAYZQX01. The sequence continues at coordinate 3,331 of CAYZQX010000374.1, forward strand.
GCAAGGATGACGATAGTGACAACAACAATAATAATAATAATAACAATGACGGAACGCCGGAACAAGAAATTTCATTTACTGTTGATGGCCAAGCTTACACCAACAATTCAGTTGACGAAACCTTTATTCAGGCTTCTGTAAGCGACTTTGGAGTCTATTGCACGCTTGATATTATATTCTTTAAAGATGAGACTTTGCTAACTGGGAAAGCATATATATGCAATGACGCAGACACCAACTTATACGACGATAATGATGGCGACTCTGGGTTCCAATGGAAACCGGGTGAAAATGCCGACTATTATGGAACCGAAGTTGGAGAAGACAATAATCACTTCACCATAGAAATATCTAACAAGGTACAAATAGCTGGATACACTCCTATAGGCGGTGGTGGTGGTCTAATTCCACAAGCTTTTTATTTTGCTGAAGGAACTTTCTCAGGCGTATTATACAATGATAATAACCACTTAGATTCAGTAGTAATCAGCAATGGCATATTCCGCAATTTGGATTAATAATATATTGTATTAGCAGACTCAATGAAGGCTATTTCACCTGGGCTAATGGGCACTCAAAAACCATTAGCCCATTTTTTATCTATTATTATACTAAAGGTTGATTTATAACTCAAAGCAAGTATGTTAAAACTAATAGACTATTACTATACTATTCGACGAATCACGCTATTTAAAAAGAATAATAAGAAAAACGAACTAGCAGCCAAAATCAATAGTTTGGTTCGTCTTTAATGCTGCAAACACTGAATGATCTATCCCACATATCAAACTGCACTTACATTCAATCTATCACTATCCATAGGCTTTTCAATTAATGCAGTATTGTGTTAGGCACAGAAAACAACATATTTATTTTTAATCAATAAGATAAAAAATTAATTCTTTAATAATTGGTAATAGTATGCTTATAAAATAAAATTAGCCAATACTTAGGGCTTGCTCAATAACTCCGAAATCTTTTATACTAAACGATTAAAGAATACGTAAGTGCAAATGAAATGCACAAG
>CAYZQX010000375.1:0-4347 GCA_964480615.1 uncultured Chitinophagales bacterium
CAAGTAGTTCAGTAATAACTGCACTTAAAGACACAGATGGGTAGAAGAAGGAATTATTTTCCTTCGGCAATACACTTGCCCAATCATTTCTCGCAGTGATATCCAAATATATTGCATCTCTAAATCCTAATTGAACTAATCCAAATAAACTGTTTATTTTGCTTGCTTCCAACCTATTAGTAAGTGTCACGGTAGTTCCACTCTTGGGATTTGAAAGATTATAAACTCCAGGCAATTCTAATTGTTTTGCTTCTCCAAAAATTCTTTTATATCTAAATCTTTGGGCATTGCCACCAACTGTAATGCCCAAATCAAAATCATCGTTCAATGGCTTTTGAAACTTCAGAGCAAGTTCTCCGTTGTTTTCAGCTGTATTTCTAAAAGTCTCACTATAGTAGCCAAATGGGTCCTCATTTGAACCAAAAGCCTTTTGTTGGGTATTAACGGAAGACCAAGTATCGGTACCAATTTTACCAGTCAAAGTTAGATAATCCGTAAGGCTAAAAGAAAGGCCAAAATTTCCAATTAATCTATCTTTATTAAGCGTATTTAAGTTATTGTCAAGCACCCAATATGGGTTATTTTGGAATACTGTATTCCAATTCATAGGTGTGCCTTCCGCAGCTGTTCCTACTGGTGCTAATGGCAAGTTTTCATAGTCTTGTAAAGCCTCAAAATCTACATTACGACCCGACCAAATCATTTGTTGTACAGGGTTTTCGGCAGTGTATCCAGTAAATGGCAAATTGTCGCTCAGAGATTTAATATAATTTGCCATAAAAGTAGCAGAAATGCGTTTTGTTAACTTTGCATCTGCACCAGCCATCAAATCGTATCTTCTCATTTCCGTATTTGGCACCATCCCTTTTTGCTTAAAATTGCCAAGAGAAAGTGTAAAATTCAAATTTTCTGATCCTGAGGAAAAACGTACATTGTTATTATTAGTAATTCCTAAGTCATAAAAATTGCGAATATTATCAGGGCGTGAAACCCAAGGTAAAGGAGTACGTACCCCATTTGCATCCACAGGTGAGTTCCATTGGGTAAATTCAAGACCTTTGTCAAGCGCTGGTCCCCAACTTTCATCTACTCCAGCTGGGTCACTTGATCCATCTACAAATTCAAAAAAGTTATTACTAGGTCCTTGTCCGTAAGAGTTCTGAAAATCTGGTAAAATAAGCGGTGTTTCAAAAGTAGTACTTGAATTGATTGTAATACCTACCCCTTTCTTTGATTGAGTTCCTTTTTTAGTTTTTATTAGAATTACACCATTAGCACCACGTAGTCCGTAAAGGGCTGTTGCGCCTGAACCTTTTAGAACGGTCATTTCCTCAATATTATCAGGATTTATGTCCGCCATACCATTGGGCATATCATAACCATCACCACTAGCAGCAGTTCCAAGATTTCTATTATCAATCGGGAATCCATCAACAACAATTAGTGGATCACTACTACCAGTCAATGAGTGAGCACCACGTATTTGAATCTTAGATGAAGATCCTACCCCGCCTGAGCTATTATTGATTTGAACCCCTGCTGAACGGCCAGCCAAGGCATTGATCAGGTTAGGCTCGCGTGCTTTATCAATTTCATTTCCACCCACATTAGTTACCGCATAGCCGAGTGACTTTTCCTTCCTTGAAATACCAAGTGCTGTTACAACAACCTCATCTAAACCCACTGTATCATCATCCATTGTTACAGATGCGGTGTTATTTACAATTTCAACGGTTTCTACCAAATACCCAACAGAGCTAAAGGTAATTTTGTTGTACCTATTCGGTACTTTCAAACTATAATTACCATCCAGATCGGTCACAGTGCCTATGACTGTACCCTCCACGACGACCGTAACTCCAATCATCGGATTACCATCACCATCAAGGACAGTCCCACTCACATTGCGACTATCCTGAGCCTGAGCTTGCACTATGAAGCCCAGCAGCAGAAAAATCATAAGAAAAATTTTCCTCATAAAATCGAGTTTTTTATTATTAATGAATTTTAACCAATATAATCCTGCGAAGGTAAAAAGAAATTCTAAATTCCCTTAAATCAGGACGAAATTTTTAACTTTTTGTGGATAAATAGCCTAATTAGTGAATAATTAATTTAAAATCTTTTAATTTATTCATTAACAATGGTTTGTAAAACCCATTCACTTTATAAAATTAATAATACGATTGCCTTAATGCAGTTGATGCTTTCGCAATAATTTTTACATTCATTGCTCTACTTGTTCAATTTCCATCGATCAACTCGAGTAATATTATACCTGTTTTCTTATTTTGTATTTTTAGTAATCATTGAACGTTCAACTTCTGCTTGTACATATTTATCGTATTCCCAATTCCATAATATAGCGCGTCAGCTACCAGTGCATGCCCGATAGAAACTTCCGCTAAGTTACGAATTTTTTTTGAAAAGAAAAAAAGATTATCTAAATTCAAATCATGTCCAGCATTTACCCCAAGTCCTAGCTGTTCAGCTTTTTGAGCAGTTTGAATAAATGGCTCTATCGCTAAGTCCTTATCTATATTGTAATTCGTAGCATAATCTCCCGTATATAATTCGATTCTATGTGCGCCAGTCAGATGGCATGATTCTATCATGGTAACATCAGGATTGAGGAATAAAGAAACACGACCAGCGTATTTTTTTAGATCAGTTATAACAGACTTTAAAAAATCTTGATCTGAAATGGTATTCCATCCCTCACTGGATGTGAGTACCCCAGGCGGGTCAGGTACTAAAGTAACTTGATCGGGCTTAATCTCTTGAATTAATCGAATAAAATCAGGGGATGGATATCCTTCGATATTAAATTCTGTTTTTACTATCTTTTTGAGGGCGTATACATCCGATTTTCTGATGTGTCGTTCATCAGGTCGAGGATGCACGGTAATACCTTCAGCACCATAGCGCTCGCAATCAACTGCAAACTTCAAAAGGTCAGGTAAATTATTTTCCCGCGAATTGCGTAATAGCGCTATCTTGTTGATATTGACACTTAATCGAGCACTCATAATGGCACAAAAATACAAAAGCCATCCTAATAGGTTAGGATGGCTTATAATTTAATTTTTAGTTGTGGAAAATTTGCTGATTTATTTAGAACAATAAGTCTTGATCAAAAGGACAGACCCAGGCGATTTTCCACACATCAAGACAATAGACTAGAAACAATAGTTAAGGCTAAATGTAAGAGCAGCAGGATTAAGATTTAGTCCTAGATCGCTCCTTGAACCTTCTGAATCCTTTACTTTTGTAGACTTGTAACTCAATGCACCCCAAAGCGCGTTGATCGCCCAACGATCAGAAAAAGCATAATCAATACCAGGTCCTACATAGACGTTAAAACTGCTTGTCTTGGATGTTTCTCCTACCTGTTCATCAGCTACATAAGATTTTGTATTTCCCATGCCATAACCAAATCCCAATTCGCCATAAACGCCTAATTTTTCATTAGCAGCTTTTCTGTAACGAACAAATGGACTGATCACAATGTCACCATTTTTGCTGTAAGTATCCTTATCAGTATCGGATAAGCCCAGTTTCGTTCCTTCATAACCTAGGCTAAGACCTACGATGATGTGCTCTGATGCCGAGTAACCGATATAAGGGCTTACTGAATAGCTCACTGCCTTAGCTTCAGACTCGCTATGACCTGAACTATTAAATCCGCCTTTTCCACCGATAAAAAACTTGTGTTGAGCCGATAGTTGAGTAGTACAAGCGACTAATAACACTAAAGTGAAAACTTTGAATAATTGATTTTTCATAAAATGATTAATAATTTTGCAAAATTGCGCCGCAAATATAGTATTTTTTTGATTTAGATCAATTAATAATTGTTAAAAATAAGTTATGAAATCTAAATACATCCATAATCTTGTACCAAAATAAAACTTAAATTCTGCTGAACAACAAGTAGCCATTAATAGATTAAAGGCAGACTCAATTATTCTTACTGTCGGATATTACGTAGTAATTAAGCAAAATTATGGGCAATTTCTACAAATATGTTATTTGATACCTTCTGAATCTATTTTATACTTGATAATTAACTATGATAAGATTCATTTTAGGCGATGCCTTACAGGCCCGGGCTGCTCCAGGCTACACTGCGTTTCGGTCTTATTCACTGACCCCTTTTTTATCGCTCTATATATAAGCCACAGTCTATAACGATGCAGCTTACCAAAAACATCAGTGATCAGAGTCAGTAAATAAGACTAAACCATTCCGCATCCCTATCGCTATAACTGGACTCAAGACAATAGACGCTGAACACTAGACTTAAACTAGTTACTGCAACAAACTTCAGTATCGTAAATCTTAAAT
>CAYZQX010000376.1:0-4299 GCA_964480615.1 uncultured Chitinophagales bacterium
GTGGCACAACGATAGGGATCGCAGCAAACCAAGCGATAGCGCAGGTTCTTGTTGCCATTAGAAAAGTAATAAGCTCGCAAGCACACCCCACAGCGACTTTAGAAATCGAGCGATAGCGCAGGTTCTTGCTTGCCATTGAAAATAAACTATACAGCAAGTAGCGAGGAGTATAGCGTAAAACCAAGCGATAGCGCAGGATCTTGTTACCTATAAAAAATTAATGTTTCACAAGTAACCCGGGCCGGAGGCATCGCCATAATCCAATTGCTTCAAATAATTGTGCAGTGACTATATACCTAGAATACTAAAGGCTTACAATAACTACACACAATGACCTTAAAAATAATTATAGCTAATACATTAATTACTTTATCTCCACTACAGTTAGCTATAAGCGGCACACCACTCATAAGCGACTTTCTTTTTACTAATGTATTGTTGAATTTCTGGCCATTGTGGTGCTGGCTATGGCATCGGTTACTAGGGATGGACCTGTATATACAAATCCTGTGTAGAGCTGTACTAGATCAGCGCCTGCTTCAATTTTTTCTTTAGCATCTTGCGCACTCATGATCCCACCTACACCTATAATCACCGCATGGGGCAATAAGGCTCTGAATTGTGATAACACATAAGTTGATTTTGTTTTGAGTGGCGCACCACTCAAGCCACCAGCTCCTATTCCATCTAAGATTGTAAGATCGGTTTTTAGCATAGTCCTATCAATGGTCGTATTGCTCACAATCAATCCAGTAAGACGGGTTGTATGTACAATTTCAGCTATGTCCTTAATTTGCTCATCGGTAAGATCAGGTGCAACTTTGAGAAATAGTGGTTTGGGTTTTTCCAGTGCTTGGTTTAGGGCTTGCAAAGCAGTTAAGATATACATTAATGGTTCTTTTTCTTGCAATGCTCTTAGGCCTGGGGTATTAGGGGAGGATACATTGATTACAAAATAATCCACCTTATCATGTAGTCTATTAAAACAGATTGTATAATCATCTATCGCTTTGTGGTTAGGGGTATCTTTGTTTTTGCCTATATTGCCTCCTATGATGAGGTTTTTTGGTCTATTGAGCAATCGCTTAGCGACCTCCTCTACACCCTCATTATTAAAACCCATTCGATTGATTATTGCTTGTTCACTTTTTATTCGAAAAAGGCGAGGGCGAGGGTTGCCAGCTTGCGGAAGTGGTGTAACAGTGCCTATCTCTATATGACCAAATCCAAAAAAGGCCAATTCTGATATGTATTTGGCATTCTTATCGAGCCCCGCTGCTAGCCCTACCCTATTCGAGAAACTTAAGCCACAAAGCGGTATGGGCTTGGTATTAGGTGGTGAAAAAAATATGCTCAGGAGGTCATCCAATCCAGGTATCTTAAATAACCACTTGAGTATATCCAATGCCAAGTAATGCGCAAACTCAGCAGGAAATAGAAATAATATGGACCTTACAAATTTATACATTACCGCTGCTAAAATGATCGTGAATGAAATTTTTATGGCTTTCGTTCATCCTTAGGTATTATAATCGAAAGATTTTACCACTTATTCTTGCCACAAATAGGGAAACAATAACCAAGATAAAATAAGCGCAATTACATTAATCGAAACAAGGGAAATTACTTTCTCCCAGTAATGTGCATCAGCAACTGGTAAAAATGCGGCAACTGATATTTGTATCAATAACGCAACAATCGGAATGATGAGTGGAAAGCCCAAGATAGGCATCATTGCCATCCCATTAGAAGTGTGACTTGCGATCGCTGATATCAATGTAAAACAAGAGGCAAAACTCGTGCTACCCAGCAAGAGTGCTAACAAAAACAAGTCTATATGCTTGACAGGATTTTTTAGCACAATACTATATATCGCAAAAGTAAATAATCCCACGATCAGCAATAAAATAAAATTATAAATCAACTTAGACACAATAATGGCTTGTGGACTGGTAAGCGTAAAGTAATACCAATTGCGTTCCCTCGATTCTAGTAGGAAGCTCTTAGCCACTGCATTGAGCGATACGAATAACATCACGATCCAAAACAATGCGTTCCACAACTGAGGTTGCATGGTAAAAAAAGACATATACACGATCATTACAGTAGCTGCTACATAGAGCAATATGCCATTAATCGCTATAGGTGTCCGCCACTCTAGTCGTATATCCTTGTACAATAGGTATTTTATATCATTCAATAATTTCATTCCATTTTTCGATATTATGATACAAGCTTTTTCTTGCGTCATTTTCTTTATTTACTTAAGAGGGCTTATAACAATAGCAATTGGCTTTAACCCTTCGATGGCTTATGTTTTACTAGGACAGATACCTTCCTTAGTACAACAATAAGATTCACTACCCCTGAGAAATTGCGCGTTAATTATGCTCTATACAGATTCACTTAGAATCTTGTGCCTCAACTCCACTAATAAACTAATATGCCAAATCCCTTATACAGGTTTTATGGTATATAATTATACGCCACAACTCTTATCCATAATTGCACAAATATACGTATTATTACGCCATCAATAGAGATCGATGAAAAAAGTTTTAGTAGCTAATAGAGGGGAGATAGCAGTTAGAATCATACGCACACTCAAGGAGATGGGCATAGCTAGTGTAGCGGTGTATTCAGATGCTGATCGCCAGTCCCTGCATGTAAGGCTCGCCGATGAGGCCGTTTTATTGGGGCCACCACCATCGGCACAATCCTATTTGAGGGGTGATTATATCATCGAAAAATGTTTAGAACTCGGTGTGGATGGCATACATCCCGGCTTTGGTTTTTTGAGTGAAAATGCGGTATTTGCCAGGGCAGTGGAAGCGGCTGGCATCACCTTTATAGGTCCATCCCCACAAGCGATGGAAATAATGGGCAGCAAGCTTGCTGCTAAGGAAGCAGTGGCGAAATTCAATGTGCCTTTAGTACCAGGTACTGCATCCGCCATTACCGATATAGAGGAAGCAAAAAAAATAGCTAGTGAAATAGGATTCCCCATACTTATAAAAGCAAGCGCTGGTGGAGGAGGTAAAGGGATGCGCATCGTGAACCAGCTCGATGAGTTTGAAGAACAAATGCAGACCGCCGTGCGTGAAGCTACTAGCTCTTTTGGCGATGGGTCGGTATTTATAGAAAAATATGTAACCTCTCCACGCCATATCGAAATACAAGTATTGGGTGATCAGTATGGAAATTATGTCTATCTTTTTGAGCGCGAATGCAGCATACAGCGACGTCATCAAAAAGTGATTGAAGAAGCCCCTTCACCTATCCTCACCCCAGAGATAAGGGCTATGATGGGCGAATCAGCTATCAATGTGGCGCGGTCTTGCAATTATTTCAGTGTAGGAACGGTAGAATTTATCCTCGATGAACATAAAAATTTCTATTTCCTAGAGATGAATACCAGGCTACAAGTAGAACATCCAGTGACTGAAATGATCACCGGCTTAGACCTCGTAAAAGAACAAATAAAAGTTGCAAGAGGCGAAAAATTGTCCTTTGAACAAGCCGACTTAAAGATCAATGGCCATGCTGTAGAGCTGAGGGTATATGCCGAAGACCCACAAAATAATTTCTTGCCTGATATAGGAACCCTGACTACTTATCGTCTGCCTGCTGGCCCTGGTGTTAGGGTAGATGATTGCTGTGAAGAAGGCATGACTATTCCCATCTATTATGACCCTATGATTGCTAAGCTGGTCGTATGGGCCCCTACCAGAACTGCTGCGCTAGATCGTATGTGTAGAGCCATAGATGAATATCATATTACAGGGGTAGCTAATACATTGAGTTTTGGGAAATGGGTTATGCGACACCCTAAGTTCATAGCTGGTGATATAGACACACACTTTATACCATCTCATTTTAATCCAGCCGAGTTGGTGAGTGATTCGCTGAAAGACGAAGGGCTAGCAGCACAGTTAGCTAATCAGCTATGGAATGAACTAAGTGACCAGCGCAAGATCCCCGTTATGAATCCATCGCAAGAAAGCACCACGGCTAACTGGTACAATAACCGCAAGAGATAATTTTTTTTTTCAATAAGATTAATTATAATCATTGCAATTATGGCGATGCCTAAAGGCCCGGGCTATACAGGGCTGCGCTGACGCTCCGGTACTGGGGTGGCGGGCTTTCAGCTATACTAATTTCAAGCTGTAGAAAGCCCGCCACCCCAGTACTAAACCCTTCCTATCCCTATCGCTTTGACCGATTTACGATTCACGATTTTGGATTTACGATCTGTGCATGCCTAAAATAGCTTGACAAAAAAAACCAAGTGAAAAT
>CAYZQX010000377.1:0-4272 GCA_964480615.1 uncultured Chitinophagales bacterium
ATATGGGCACAGCTACACAAATAATTTCGATACAAGATGATGAAGACCCCGTATTAACAAGTATTATAGGATCTTTAGATAGAGAATTGGAATACAGTGATATAGCAGGTATTATGGAGGCTTTAGAACTTGTTCCATCTGCAACCGATAATTGTACATTGCCAGCGATCAATCTGGTCAGTGATAATGTGGCAGTTGATGCGCATTGTGCATCTGTGTATGTTAGGACGCGTATATGGAATTTTACGGACGCATGCGAAAACGTAAGTGAAAATTTTGTGCAAAATATTTCAGTAGTTGATACCACAGCTCCACAATTGGATTGTGTTGATGAAATAACAGAATTGGCTTCTGAGGTTGCATGTACAGTATATGTGATCGTACCAGCCCCAGAGATTGTTGACGAGTGTACAATTAGCTCAATAACTAATAGCTATAATGGAACCCAAAATGCCAGTGGTTATTATCCACACGGCCTTACAGAAGTTGTATGGACCGTATCCGATGTTTTTGGCAATTCAAGTACTTGCACGACTACAATAAATATAATTGGTGATTATGAGCTCGATGTATTGAATTTTGAGTTTTGTGAAAATTTAGAACCAACAGAGCTAGTAGGGAATTATGAGAATTTAGTTTGGACGGAAACTCCTTATTTGACGAATGGTGGTGTATTTGATCCTCAAATATCAGGTGCTGGCAGTTTTGTATTATCATATAATTACATCGTTGAAAGTTGTACCTATTATGGCACAGCCAATGTTGTCGTTTTTCCAGAACCAGTGGTGACTATTACTACCACTGACTTAGAATTATGTGGCAATCAAGGATTGGTTCAGTTTGAGGCTACTCCAATGAATGGAATTTGGAGCGAAAATTTGAATGCAGATGGCAGTTTAGATACAGGATCACTCTTAGGAAGTTTTGATATAGGATATGAGTATTTAGATGAAAATGGATGCAAGTCATTTGATGAAGCTATAGTAAGTATTGCAGCACCTACAGTGCCCATAGTGGACTACCCTGGTCAGCTATGCCCATTCCACGAACCAGTGCTTATTATGATCACAAATGGTGTTGGAACTATTACAGGGCCTGGTATTTATGTACAAGAAGGTCAATATTATTTTGATCCAGAATTAGCTGGTGAAGGTCTTCACGAGTTTACAGCTTTGCTAAATGATGAATGTACCAATGCAATCACTTTTGAAATACTTGTATCCGATTGTATAAATTGTAATTTATCATTAGTCATTCCGCCTGATTTTGAATTATGTACCAATGAAACAACAGTCAATCTTGCTGACCTAATAATTGATTTAAATCTCAGCCATGGACAATGGTTAGATGGCAATAGGTTAGAAATTCAAAACCCCGATCAGGCAGCTATTGGCGATGGAAATTTCTATTACCAATTTGTTAGTCAAGAAGGTTGTACCAATGAATTGAGTTTTCACGTAATTCTTCATCTGTTGCCGATGGCTGCTTATGCGGAAGTTGCTGAGTGTGAAACATTTCCTGGAAGTGAGGAAGCATTATTTGACTTGGTTGAGTTAGGAATTACTGTGAATAATGAGCCAGAAACAACGGTGGACTGGTATTTAGATGAGGAGCTCACACAACCGATTAGTGACCCAGCATCCTTTGTGTCCACCAATAGAATCATATTTAGCAAGGTTTCAAATAGTTATCAATGTGAATCCACTAACTCAGCAAGGTTGAGCGTCCATGAATCAGAGGAAGTATTGATCAGTGGCCCAAGTGAATATTGTCCAGGTGGCTCTGTCCTGTTAACTGCCAATGATGGTTTTCAATCCTATAATTGGAGCAATGGAGCTACTACACAAACCATAGAAGTTACAGCCGGTACCTATGAATTAATAGCATTGACCGAGGTAGGTTGTCAATCTTATACTGCCATTTTTGAAGTGGCTGAGTCGCCTGCTCCAGCACCGTTCCCTATACAAGATCTATTTTTATGCAGCACGGAATTGCCTTATTCACTGCTCGCACCTTCAGGCTTTGCGGCCTATGAATGGTCCGATGGATCGGAAGACCATTTTATAGTGATCGAAGATCAGGAATATGTTGAAGTTAATGTTCAAAATAATGCCCATTGCGAGCAAACATATAGATATAATATTTTCGTCGATGATGTGCAGATATTTGAACTTGGTGAACCTAGGAATGTATGTACCAGTGAGTTTCCCTATACTATTGAAGGGCCTGATGGATATAACTCTTATATTTGGAGCATTGGTGAGAATGAAGTCTTATCTACTCAACAAGATTTTGTAGTCTATGGTCCTGATGTATATGTGCTTTCAGCTTATGACCAAAACTGGTGTACTGCATTTGACCATGTATATATCAATGAAGTAAGTTGCGAAATAAGTGATGTGCCTATAGAAATTTCATCTGATGAATGCCGATGTGTATCTGATAAGTCGGGATTTGCAACTGGCATATTTTCACAGTTCTTATTTGTACAATCAAATAATGAGATGAACTGGGTAGTTTCGCAAAGCAACAACGCATTTGCCAACTATATGAACAATAACGACGAGTTACAGAATTCTGTAATGGGAATGCCAATGGAGTATGTAGGTGAAGGCCTTTATCAGTTAGAAATATTTTTTGATGGAGTAATTGGCTATCAACTCACAATATCTAATGGAGAGGAGTCTTATAGCTATAGCAGTAATTGTCAATTACAATACCATGAGGTTGAGTTACCTGCGAACTTGTGTACGAATGATCAAATATTAAATCTTGTGTCTTTGATACCCGATAATACCGAAGGATATTTCCAAGTGGATGGGGTGTATTCAGAGTATATTGATCCATCCACGATAGCGCCTGGCATACATACCGTGGAGCTCTTGTACTCAGGTTTAGCTAATAATACACATCAGTCTTGTATGTTGAGATCAGTTTCATTTGTTGAAGTAGAAAACTGCAATCCTGAGTGTATAGATTTAGATATTTTTACCGAAGTCGATTGTAATAATGGAAATCAGTCGTATAGCGTTATACTCACCTTACTAGGTGATGGAGCAGGTCAATACCTTGTGAACTTTGACAATGGTATTGTTCAGATGGTTGATGGAGAGAGTGTCTCTATTTTTGGGCCATTTGATTCGGGCACTAGTTATGACATTACAATTACAAGTGCAAGTAATCCTGATTGTGTAACTACATTGGTCGAGCCTATTCATGAATGTACGGTTACTCCACTAACCCTCCTATCATTTACCGCTAGTATTAAGGGCTCGAAGAACCTTATAGAATGGGAAACTGCTAATGAGGTAAATACTGATTATTTCTCTGTGATGAGATCTGAAAATGGAATTGATTTTTACTCAATAGCCACACTGGATGCCAAAGGTCAATCATCAAGCTTTGAGTCCTATTTCTATGAGGATAATGAAGTGGAGAACAGATCCTATTTTTACAGGTTGGATAGTTATGATGTGGACAATAGTCATGCATTTTCACAGGTTATTTACTTGGAAAGATTCACTGGTCACTTAGCAGAAGATTTTCTTATAGCACCTAATCCTGTAGGAGATTGGATGCAGTTAACAATGATAGGCAGTTCGGTAACAACGCACACGATAAGAATTATTGACCTTGCTGGTCGCATAATAAAGGAATACAATATGCTGCCAGACAATGCTCAAAACATAATATTAGATGTCAATTATTTGAATAGTGGAATTTACTTTATACAGTACGGTGATATTAATCAACAAATCAAGACCCAAAGATTTATTAAAATATGAAATAGTATGGCAAATAAATAGCAATGCAAAGGAATAAATGAGGTGGTTTTGTTTTATATTGATTTGCTAGGCTTTTGTTAGCTGACGGCAGCACCCTAGGAGGGTACTGCCGTTTTTTTTTATTTTAGGAATAGGTTAGTGTGTGTTGGTAATCTTCATTTTATAAAGACACTGGATAATGGACACTGGACATTAAGTAGTAACTGCCACAAACGTCATGATCCTAAATCAATTTATAGACTTATTGCAGTTGCTTCAACTAGATTCAATGTCATAAATCGAAAATCGCTTTAACAAGACACTGGACTCAGGACACTAGACTCAGGACTTAATTCAGTTACTGCAACAAGCTTCAGTCTCGTAAATCGAAAATCGCTTTAACAAGACACTAGACTCAGGACTTAATTCAGTTACTGCAACAAGCTTCAGTCTTGTGCATGCCTAAAATAGCTTGACAAAAAAAACCAAGTGAAAATGGCAAAAAAAG
>CAYZQX010000378.1:0-4264 GCA_964480615.1 uncultured Chitinophagales bacterium
CGAAGATTCTGATGGCCTTTGAAAAACTAATAAAATCAGAAAGCCCTGTATAGCCCGAGCCGGAGGCATCGCCATAATGTATAAAATGCTGTATTGTATTATAAGTAAGCAAGTAATTGTACTATGGATTTATAGTCAATTGTAATTTGTTTCCTAGTTGCTTGAGTGTAGTTATACATTATGTGTCAAGGATAAGTATTGCCATTATATAGTCCTATATTAGTGTTGTATAATAGCATTAATAGATCACTCTATTCCGCGCTCAATAATAAGAATGTATTGCTGTTTTAATTGTGTTGTGTAATAGTAGTTGATTAAGTTTTTTATAGTTTTAAATAGATTTCTTGGCTTATAGGATAGGAATTAGATTGGATAATAAATTGATCATTTTCATAGCTAACAGTATATAGTTGATAATTGGTTTCATTGTAATTTTGTACGCGTAATCCTGTAGTTGGATCTACCCAATTGAGCACCCAGTTTTCAAGTGTACCTATGGTATAATTATTCAAATGATTTTCACTACGTACTTTAATATCATAAAGATTGTAATGCGAGGGATAGCGGTTGTTATCAATTACCCATCTTAAATTGTGCAGTCTATTTAATCGGGTGAAGATGGAATAATACAATTGGCCTTCATACGGAATGTATTTTATTAGTTCTGACATGTCCACTTGTGGCAATTTTTTATAAGTATTCATTTCGGCTTCGAGGTAACCCAATATAATCATTTTCAACTGGTCAAAGGTGTTGGAGGATAGTTGAACAGTGGCATTCATTGTTTGCTTCTTGTTATGATCTTCAATAAAGCTGGCAAAATTCTCATAGCCTAAAAAATAGGCTAAACTGTCCAAGCTTTTGCGCTGGCGAACATCAATGGTGGAATTGATAAAGCTGCCCTTGTAGATTCTTTTCAGGGTAGAACTTGAAATACTATTGCGATATAAATTTTTTTGTTGCGGTTTTATCTTATGAGCTAAATGATCTGATATAATTGTTTCCAAGATTTCAAAGTGACCATTCTTGGGTTCCGAATTTAATGAAAAAATAAATTCTTTCTTAACTAATGGAGAAGAAAGTATTGAATCTATAAGATTTCTTGCAAAAAGACTGTATTTTTCTTTATCCATATCCGTGAATAGCAATTTTGTGACTAAGATAAGAATAAGTTATGATTTCTCGAAACTGGAATATGTAATTAGATTTGCATCAGTAGTTATCATGATTAGAAGTGTCAATGTAAACTAAGGGTATTTTTATTAGTTGGGTTGAATGATGATCCGTCTTGTATTGTGTTTACAATTTAGCTTAACTAGAATCAAGGTAATAAAAATGAATGGTGGCGTAATGGCGATTTTGGCAGGTTGTTGTCAGTCTATCATACTTTTTTAATTATCAGGTCAGTATAAAAAATTTCCGCCCCCCCAACAAAAAAGTCGTCATTTTGCCTCGGTAAAGTGGCGGCTTTTCGTTTTAGGTAAATTGGGTTTTACTCATGAATTCCCAGTAGGAAATTGTAGCTAATCGCGATCTGTTGAGCTTATTTTATGCATTGGAATATTCCATTTTTTTCTCGTGCTGTAGGCCTGCTGGCTAGGCGTAATGACTAATAGTTCTTTATTGGGAACTTAATAAAGTTGGCCATGATTTATTAGTTTCGCAGTAGGTTGATGCGATTTTTCATCCACGTCGTTAGGTCTTTAGTAACAAGTATAAGCACATTGAATTATTGTTGATAGCCATGTCGCGTAATAGCTGTTAGTTGTAAAATGAAACTTAGCAATGAGTAATTACCATCCCACCTCCGCCCATACAGGGTAGTGGTCGGAGTTAGCACCTTGTATCACGTGGCAGTTCTTTACATCAAAGAGTGAGTCGGTGAGAATGTAGTCAATTCTCAATACCGCTGGCAATGGACCTTTATAGGTATTTCCTATTCCTGCACCGGATTCAATAAATGCATCGTTGAGATCGCGGGTCAGTGTTTGGTAAGTAAATGAGTTTGGGGTGTCATTAAAATCACCTGTCACTATAACTGGATAGATGGATTCCTTGATAACGGCTGCAAATTTCTTAGCTTGTTCGCTTCGTTTTTTAAATGCAGTATCTAGCTTTGAAAGGATATTTCTAAATGATTCTATGTCTGGTTTTTTGTCTTCATTGATATCACTAAAAAATTTGTAATCAACTTCTTTAAAGTGAATGGATTGTAAATGCGCATTGAATACTCTAAATACTTTATCTTTCACTTGTACATCACAATAGGTGATCAAATTAGTCTCTGAATTGTCAAATTTTATTCTGTTTTTTTGCAAGATAGGATATTTTGAAAAGGTTGCTAAGCCCCAGTGCTTAGTACCATTGACAGTAATTGATTTTTCAAAATAATAGTATGGAAATTCTAGGTCGTTGACCAGTTTTTTGATGTTGTGTAATTCGCTTTCTTCTTGTGAATAAAACTCTTGAAAGTTAATGATGTCGGGATTCTGTTCGCGAATAAATTTAAGCATATTATCCCTTGCGCCTTTATTATCTTTCCAGTTGTAAAGATCGAAATTGCGTACATTATAAGTCATGATCTTCATGGAGTTTTTTGCTTCAAACTCACTGTTTTTGAAAAACACGATATTCCTTACGAACAATGGAAACCCGATTATGATTACAGCAAGAGATAGCAAAAAATGTCTTTTGCTATTGAGTAACCAATATACGACAAAGAGTGTGTTAATGAAAAGGAGTGCAAGATATCCTAGACCTAATAAGGCAAATATGGGATATTTTGTAGGGTCGGCAAAAGGCGCAAAATAGGAAAGTCCGAGGGTAGCCACGGCCACCCAATTAAGAAAATATAAAATTTTATTTAGGAATGAAAGTCTTTTCATTCTAGGTCTTTAGGTGCTCTAAATAATATTTCGCGTTCTTCCTTCGTGAGCTGGTCGATCCCGCCTTTTTCATTAATCTTATCTAGTATTTTGTCGATGTTTTCGATATCCGACTTGCGGTCACTTGAAATCTTAGACCGAGTCCGCTCATCCGTACTGCCGGTATTTTTTTTATACACCACTTTTAAGTGTTTAGCTTTTTCGCTTGCAGTTTTTGTAGGGAATAATTTTGATTTTACACCACTTATCACGGTGGTTACATCTACTCCATTATACACTTGGCTCATCACAAAATAACCCATCATAGCGCCTGCTATATGTGCGATGTGTCCACCTGTATTCGCATCATTAGCGATGAAGGCCAGATCAAGTATGAGGATAAATAAGGCAATGTATTTAATCCTTACCTGACCTATAAATAATATGCCTATGGTATAATCAGGAGTTACCCTTACTGCGGCAAATAGCAGCGCTAATACACCTGCACTTGCACCGATCATGCTTGAGTTTGCAAAATAATTTTCAAATACGGTGCTGGATATTAAAAAAGCTAATCCACCTGCTAGAGCCCCTAGTATGAAGACAGGCCTTATGTATTTACTGCCTACAAATTCCTCAAGTATGCGGCCAAAAATGTATAAGCCTATTAAATTATTGAGTATATGCCATATACTGAGGTGTACGAGCGCATAGGTGAAAATTGTCCACGGCTTATAGATCCAAGCTTGAAATCCAGCTGGCATACCCACCCAGTAGGTGAAATCTGTAATATCGAAACCTATATTGGGAATTTTGCCAAGGATTTGAATAACTAGTATTGCTAGGTATATACCTAGTAATAGCAAGCAAAGCCTTACAGTATGAGTGCCAAATTTGAACTGATCTTTTATTTCTTCATATATACTTCGATAGGCCATAGGTCATACATAGGATTTTGTGATATAGAGCATGCGATTACTAATTGTGTAATTGCTTTTCTCTCCAAATCAATAACAAAATTAACCCAAAAATCATTCCGCCTAAATGTGCAAAATGAGCAATATTATCACCTGGCACATTTCCAAACCCTCCAAATAAGTCCATTATTGCCATCATCACTACAAAGTACTTGGCTTTGATAGGTATAGGTAGCAGGAATAAATAGAGCTCCTTATTTGGGAATAAGAACCCAAATGCGACAATTAAACCCATTATAGCACCTGATGCACCGATGACCCCAGATAAGTAAACCTGGGCTATGTTGAGCGAGCTGGCTATCTGTACTGGGCTTGCCACGATAGTGCCTATTTCATTATACACCCTGAATTCATCAACGAGCATATCAAATGTGGCTGCCCCTAGCGCTGCAAAAAGATAATAGGCAAGGAATTTTTTTGGTC
>CAYZQX010000379.1:0-4253 GCA_964480615.1 uncultured Chitinophagales bacterium
CCATCTTTGGTTTCGTCAAACACTGCATTGGCCGCTTTGATACAACCTGCTACTGCAAGCGGGGCTTTACTATTAATAATATCAAGTATTTTTTTGGTATGATCCAATAATGTTTCGGCAGTGGTAACATAGTTAACTAATCCCAATTGTTTGGCCTCACTAGCATCGATCATATGTGCACTCATCAGCAGTTCCATAGCTTTTCCTTTGCCAATCAGCTGCACTAGACGTTGAGTGCCGCCATATCCGGGTATCAAACCGAGGTTAACTTCCGGTTGACCAAATTTTGCATTTTCGCTGGCTACTCTAAAGTGGCAGCTCATAGCCAGCTCGCAACCTCCGCCTAATGCAAAACCATTTACAGCACCTGCAATTGGCTTTGATGAATTTTCAATTCTTGCAAATGTATCCTGGCCTCTTTTAGCCATCGCCATCGCCTGTTCTTTATTCAGGCCACCAAACTCTGTTATATCAGCTCCTGCAACAAATGCTTTTGGACCCGCACCGGTAATAATGACTGATTTTATCTCAGCATTATTTTCAATTTCATCTAACACAGTATTCAAATCAGTGAATACATCTTTATTCAAAGCATTTAATTTATCAGGCCGGTTGATGATTAAGGTTAATATACCGTTTTCCAAAGTCGTAAGCAATGTTGTATAACTCATGATTGTTTTTTCTGTGTCGAAGATAGCAAGAAACAATTATTGCTGTTGTTGCATTTCCATGAAACGGCGGTAAGAATTATCAGAGACGCCTGGATTATTAACCTGGTATGAAAAAACAGGAGTGGCAGGCTGTTCTTCTTCCAGTGTACTATTATTTATTACCACAGATACTTCAAGTTTGTGCTCTGAGGAACCTTTGTAAGTGCCTTTCACTGGAGTGCAATCAGTAAAGCTTCTGCCGATAGCCAGTCGTACATGACGATCACTTACGATGCAGTTATTAGTGGGGTCAAACCCCAGCCAGCCATAAAAAGGAATATAGGCTTCCACCCAGGCATGTGTCGCTCCTTCGCCACGCAGCTCATGATTTTTTGGACAAATATAACCGCTTACATAGCGGGCCGGAATGCCTACCAGGCGAAGCATTACCAGTAGAATGTGTGCAAAATCCTGGCAGACACCGGCCTTTAATTTCCATATCTCATCCACTTGTGTTTCCACACTGGTAATTCCTTTTTTGTATTCAAAAGAGTCACATACAAAAGCAGACATTTGTTGTGCAGCTGCAAATGGTGTTACTGCTTCATTCATCATTGATTTGACTACCGCAGACACTTCATCGTGGGCCTCAAAATTTTCCTGCAGCATAAAATCCATATAGGGAAACTGCTCACGGATCATTACGAGGTTATCCCATTGAGTTTCCGGGGCTGTATCACTGACATGTAGTTGCACTTCTTTAGTGATCACTTCAATGTTGGACTGAATGGAGAGTTCTGTATGCGGTTTAATGACTGAGAATATACCCACTTTATTGCCGAAATAATCAGTGAAAATTTCAACAGCTGGATGATGTGTAATGATGAGTTCATGTTTTTTTACTTCCTGTTGTTCATCATTAATAGGGAAAAGCATTACCTGGTTAGCACTATCAATCACGGGGGAAGGGTAGGTGTAACGGGTGATATGTTTTATACGGTACTCTGGCATGTGTACAAAGTTGTGGTAATTCAGGAATTACCAAAATAATATTGATTAAAGGCAGCTGCTATTCCAAATAACTCCTGCCGGGTTTGATACAAAAAATTTCGTAAGCCTTCACTGTCAGAAAGCCTGATACTGCTATACTTTACATTATTCATGGCACGACCTATTAAGAATTCCAGTTGTTTGTAACTTTCCGGCAGACTTTCTGATTCCAGCCGTTCAAAATAGCGGAATAATTGTTTCAGGCAATAAGAAACAGAGTGAGGAAAATTATCGTTATATAAAACCTGTTGTAAAACATGATCTGCCTGAAAGTTTCCCCGATGTGTTTTCAAATATAATTCGTAACCAGAAAGAGAATATAACAGGTAACGCAATGCCGGCACCTCTACTGGTTGCTGCAAATTATAATTCAGTTCAGTAAGTTTGATATTAAGCATATCTGCCGAAAGGATTGCTCTTTCCAGGAATTTTCCAATATTGAGATAATTAAAGCCTTCTCCACGGGCCATTGTGATATCAACTGTTCCATGATATAACATACCATGATAGATAAGTGAATCCAGTGCTGTTACCGGATCGCCCTGCTTTACCTGTACATGAATATTTTTATCCCTTATTAAATGATAATAATCATTCAGGCATTGCCATACTTCTTTGGTAATATGATCTTGTACAGCTCTGGCATTTTCCCTGGCCCGGGTAATATTGTTAAATACAGAAGCTCCATTGTTCCGGTCTAATAATAAATGTTCAAGCACTTTTGGAGAATCATTTCCAATGGCCTGAATTTCTTCCACAGAAGCATCACTATAGCTTCTTAGCAGTGGCTGCCAGCTGAAATCCTGCACTTCATCCTGCGATGAAATGTAATTAGTACGAAGCAGCCGCAATGTCCCGTTGGTTCTTTCCATATAACGGGCCATCCAGAAAACAGAATCAGCAACACGGCTCAACATTTTCTATCAGTTAGTTTTTATTAATTGATTTACCCTAATACCCATGTGTCTTTGCTCCCTCCTCCCTGTGATGAGTTAACCACCAGCGAACCTTCTTTCAAAGCTACCCTTGTTAATCCGCCGGGCACAATATCTATTCCCTCTGGCCCGTATAATGCATAGGGCCGAAGGTCAACCCTCCTGGGTTGTAATACCCCATTTATATAGCAGGGAGCAGATGATAAACTAATAATTGGCTGGGCGATAAAACTTCTTGGGTCTTCTTCAATAGCTTCTTTAAAGGATTCCATTTCTTCTTCTGTAGCAGCACTGCCTATCAGCATTCCGTATCCGCCTGATTCATTGGTTTTTTTTATCACCATCTTATCCATATTCTCAAAAACCAGTTTTCTGTTTTCGGGTATAGCCAGCTGGTATGTAGGCACATTTTTTAAAATTGGCTCTTCATTCAGGTAGTATCTTATCATTGCTGGCACATATGAGTATACCGCTTTATCATCTGCCACGCCATTGCCCATTGCATTTACAATAGCAACATGCCCTGTTCTGTAAGCACCATATATACCCGGTACCCCCAGCATACTATCAGGCCGGAACACAAGGGGATCAATAAAATCATCATCTACCCTCCGGTAAATAACATCTACCTGTTTCAGGCCAGTAGTTGTTTTCATGTATACTTTATGATTGTCCACGACGAGGTCACTGCCTTCTACCAGTTCGATACCCATCAGTCTTGCCAGTGTGGTATGTTCGAAGTAAGCGGAGTTATAAATTCCCGGCGTAAGCAATACAACTGTGGGGTCACTTTTTTGGCGGTTGGCCAATCCTACAAGATTTTTTAACAAGAGATCGGGGTAGTCTTTGACAGATCTTACGTTATTCTTGGGAAGCAGATCAGGAAAGATGCGGTAAGTGATACTCCGGTTCTCCAGCATATAGGATACTCCTGACGGGGTACGCAAATTATCTTCCAGTACATAATAAGTGCCATCATGATCACGGATCAGGTCAATCCCGGAAATATGCGTATAAATATCAAAGGGTACATCCACATTTACCATCTGGCGTATAAAATTGGGGCAGGAGTAAATGAGTTTGGCCGGAACAATACCATCTTTGATAATGAATTGCTGGTTATAAATATCCTTCAGGAAAATGTTCAACGCTTTTAACCGTTGTTTGATTCCTTCTTCAATATGTTTCCATTCTGCAGCCTCCAGTATGCGTGGAATAATATCAAAAGGGAATATTTTTTCAATGCCTTCACCACTGCTGTACACAGTGAAAGTAATACCCTGGCTCATAAATAATTTTTTGGCCAGTTCGTCTTTATGTGTCATTTCATCAGATGACAGATTCTGTATAGCAGACACAAAATTCCGGTAGGCAGGGCGGATGCCATCCTTTCCAAACATTTCATCCCACACACGGGGTTGTACATTATAGTTAGCTAACAGGGAATGTCCTTCCATACGTAAATGAATTTACGAAAGAAAAAATAAGGGCTTATTTCTTTGTGGAAGTAATCGTTATAGTTACCGGTGCATCAGAAACTGCGGTTGTCTTTTACCCAGGCTGTAATATACTCACTGATTTCAGAAGTAGGTGTACCGGGGGCAAATAATTTTCCAAC
>CAYZQX010000380.1:0-4216 GCA_964480615.1 uncultured Chitinophagales bacterium
AACCATACGTGGATCGATCTCAACCATTTTTATGTTTTGAAATCGATTGAGCAGAAATTTTGTAAGGGCTCCTTGCCCTGGACCTATCTCCAGTACAGCTAAGGAAGCTGTATCAGGCAGTGAATTAGCTATGCGCTCGGCATGATAGGGATCACGCAAAAAATGCTGGCCATAGGACTTTTTAGCTTTTATCATTGGAATTGCAGGGTTAAAGATTGCAAAAAATACTTGTAACTGACTTATTTATTACGCATTATCCACTAATTAAGAGAAATAGCTTAGAAAAAAAGCTAATTTTGAGCGCATTTTAAATTTTAATTTTTTAATATTTTTTCTTAATGAATATTATTGCGAGTACAGGTCGTGAAAAAAATCCCAGCAGAATTTTTATCTATAGCGATCCGAAGGAATTAAATCAAGTACAAGAACTTCAAACGATTATAAAAGTTGCACAAGAACAGATTGTAGGAGAGGTGAGTGTGTTATCTTTTTTTGAGGATAAAAAAACATATATCCTCAGCAAATACCAAAAAGACAAGGAATCCTATATTACCGACGAAAATATTAGGATGGCAGGTTATCAGGCTGGCAGAGAGGCTAACAGACTCAAGCTCAGCAAGGCCGTGCTTCATTTTTTGGGTGGCGAGGCACAAGGCTTGTATCACAGTGCTGAAGCTATTGCTTTAGGCAATTACCAGTTTTTCCCTTATAGGACTATGAATCCAGCTAAGTCAATTCACAGTCTCACTGATCTAATCATTGATGGTGGTGCTACGAATAGAGATGTGATAAATGAGCTTAATGCCATCAAAGATGCCCTTTATCTCAGCCGTGATCTGATTAACAAGCCATTGAATTACCTTACAGCTACTATGCTAGCTGATGCCTGTAAAGAGGTCGGCAAGAAGGAAGGTATAAAGGTTACAGTATATGATAAAAAGAAAATTCAAAGCCTCAAGATGGGAGGTATCCTATCGGTAAATCTAGGATCACAAGACCCTCCTACCTTCACTATTATGGAATATAAACCTGCTAAACCCCTCAATAAGCAACCCATAATTTTAGTAGGTAAAGGGGTGGTATATGATACTGGTGGTCTCAGTCTAAAACCTACTACCGACTCTATGGATCACATGAAATGCGACATGGCTGGGGCAGCTGCAGTAATAGGAACATTGTCAGCAGCGGCTCGGACTAAGCTCCCTCTTCACATCATAGGACTCATTCCTGCTACTGACAATCGACCAGGGGAAAACGCCTATACACCAGGAGATGTTATTACTATGTACAGTGGCAAGACCGTCGAAGTGCTCAATACTGATGCCGAAGGGCGTATGTTGCTGGCTGACGCATTGTACTTCGCACAACAATATAATCCTGAATTATGTATTGATTTAGCTACGCTTACTGGTGCTGCTGCGCGAGCCATAGGCTCACCAGGAATGGCCATGATGAGTATCGCTTCACGACCAATAACTGACCAACTCATAGCAAGTGGTTATAATACGTATGAGCGAATGGTGGAATTTCCACTATGGAGGGAATATGGTGAACAGATAAAATCAGATATTGCGGATATCAAAAATACTGGTGGTCCCGCAGCAGGAGCTATGACCGCTGGCAAGTTTCTGGAACATTTTGTGAACTACCCTTGGATACATCTTGATATCGCACCTAATGCTTGGCTATTTGAAGAAAAAGGCTATAGAACCAAAGGTGCTAGCGGTGTAGGTATAAGGTTATTATATAATTTTTTAAAAAACAGAGCTAATGCTAAGTCATAAACCAAAAATAGGAATAACAATCGGCGATATTAATGGGATTGGTATCGAAGTCATCATCAAAACATTTACAGATGAGCGCATGTTCGATTTCTGCATTCCAATCGTGTATGGATCAGGAAAAATATTTTCTTATCACAAGAACATATTAGGTCTTAAGGATTTTCAATATTTCCTCACTAGTAGCACGGACAAGATCAAACCCAATCAATTAAACATTTTAAATTCTTGGGATGATGAGGTACAGATATCCATAGGCAAAGCTGATAAAAACCTCGGTGTATTCTCTATAAAATCACTAGAGGCTGCTTCCTATGATCTATCGCAAGGCAAAATAGCAGCCATCGTAACTGCTCCAGTAAATAAGTCACTGCTCGGTGATGGGCAAAAAATATTTAGTGGTCAAACCGAATTTTTTGCGGAAAAATTTAAGGCCAAGGAAACTTTAATGTTCATGGTTAGCGAAGGTGTGAAATTGGGACTGGTAACAAACCATGTGGCTGTCAAAGACATCGCTTCGAAAATTACAAAGGAAGCTGTATTGAAAAAAATAAAACTTATGGCAGGCAGCCTAAGCCGCGATTTTGGGATCGATCGACCAAAGATAGCTGTATTGGGATTAAATCCTCACAGTGGCGAAAATGGCACGATAGGACGCGAAGAAATCGAGGCTATAAACCCTGCGATTGAACAAGCTAAGTCCGATGGTATTTTAGCCTTTGGGGCCATAAGTGGGGATGGACTATTTGGCAGTGGGGGATACCGCGAGTTCGATGGAATCCTCGCTATGTATCACGACCAAGGGCTTATCCCCTTTAAAACGCTCTCCTTTGGTCGAGGAGTCAATTATACAGCGGGCTTGAGTATCGTGAGAACATCACCTGACCACGGCGTAGGTTATAATATCGCTGGTCAAAACCTCGCCTCGCCAGATTCTTTCCGTGAAGCTGTTTTTATGGCATTGGACATTATGAATAATAGGGCTAATTATGACGAGTCCAGAGCCAATCCACTACAAAAAACAGAATTGGCCTCTGAGGAAATATAGATTTAGCTATCAGTTCCTCGCCTACCAGTCTATCGTATAAGCTCCATTACATGGTTTAAGTTGATTCTTATAATAGGAACTACATTAAGGCTAGCGCGATTTACGATTTAGGATTTACGATATTGAAGCTAGTTGCAATAACTGCATCTAGTCTAATAATTAATTTACGATCATATTGTTTGTGGCAGTAACTAGTTAAAATCTAGTGTCCATTATCCAGTGTCCAGAGTCCAGTTATAGCGATAGGGATAGCAGTGGATATCCTTTTAGGAGGCTAAAAACTCTCAGCACCATTACTGATTGTAGCAGGATTAACAATAGATGAAAAAATAAATGATTGTAAGATGCCAGCCTCCTAAAAGATAGGAACGTATAGCCCGTGCCTGTAAGGCATCGCCCAAAAATATCAAAACTTTGAGTTATAAAGCTCTCACTAGTTATATCGCTCGGGCACTGTTTTTAATTAGTTATCGACCCAATAAAACAACCTAAACCCTTAGAGATAAAACGGTCAAGATCAATAGTAAACAATTAAAAAAGCCTGTCCTTAATTATATAAGAACAGGCTCTCAAGAAATAACTCTTTATTGCAGCTACATAATCGTCACATTGCAGCTGATTACAATTGGACCAAGTACTTACTTGCTAGTCCATTTTTCTAACTTGTCTTCTAATTCATACTCATCGCCTTCCACATAGCCACTGTGCTGATATATCACTTTACCATCCTTTCCTAAGACAAATGTGTAAGGTACTGTTTGAAAATTGAGTGTTCTTTTTAGTTGCTCATTAGGATCTAACAACACAGGAAATTCCCATCCTTGACCATCAATATATGGCTTTACTTTAGCTTGGTTTCTTGAGTCGTCAATATTGATAGCCACCACTTCGATATTATAATCAGACTTCCAGTCTTCGTATAATTCAGAGATATTGCTCAATTCTTTTTTACAAGGAGAACACCAAGTAGCCCAGAAGCTAAATATCACAATTTTGCCGCTGTTTGTATATTTAGAAAGACTAACATTATTGCCATTTATATCTTTAAGCGTAATTTCACCAAGATTTTGGCTATAAGCCCAAGTTGAAAACAGGGTAACTAAGGCCACGGATAACAAAAATTTCTTCATTTTTATGCTGGAATTTTGATTTTTAAGATTGTTTTTAGACATTGTGTCCTTATTATGGTTTAAATCAGGCCAAATGGAAAACGCAAAAATAATTTAGTTTTAATTATGAGTCCTTTTTATCGCCATTTTTTGCTTATTATTAGCATGCTTATTTCAGAACTGGCAGCGCAAAGCAGCTTTTCAGGTGACTTACAGTGGAATGCAAAAATATTTGACACTGATTCAAAAATAGGTGCCTCTGGAACGCCTTTTTACAA
>CAYZQX010000381.1:0-4192 GCA_964480615.1 uncultured Chitinophagales bacterium
TTATCTTTATTGGCAGCAAGAACCTTCGCATAGCTTGGTTTCTCGCTGTGGGGTGACGCTGCGATCCCTATCGCGAATACAACTTGAAGGAGCAATGTATATGAAATGACACTTTATAATCATAACGCAAGCTTTTTTTACGGAAATCCATAAAATTGTGTGAATATCCTTTTCGCTTATAATGGTCAGACCCTATTTCAATAAAAGATTTCAAAATTATTTTGCAACCACTAAGTATAGCCTGTTCCCCAAAAAAAAAGATTAAAGGCTTCATTATTGGACTTAATAGATATAGTAAAAGCTCTTAATATACTTGTTTTATGAATAGTAAAAAAAATGCTACCTTAACAGGCAAAATAGTTGCAAACAATTTATTTGATGACGCATATAACAAAAGAAATTGCTAGAAATTATGCCCTCCACCAACAAGGCTTTTTTGATACCCAACATATGGAGGGTAAAGTATTTACATTAGAAACAATAAAAAAAATAGGCTCTATTCAATATGATCCTTTATCAATCTGCAGTCCAAACCACCACTTAGTATTACAATCTAGAATTGATGGATATAATAAATCTTGGTTAAATGATTTATTATACAAAGATCGAGCATTGGTCGAAGGATGGGATAAAATGCTTTCAATATATCCAATGGATGATTGGCATCTATTTACTACTCACCGCAACAATATGGGTAAGCTGGATAGCGATAAAGAAATGGAGGCTGAATTGACCTCACTCACAAAAAAAATCATCTCACAAATAAAAAAAACTGGTCCTTTATGTTCATTAGACATAAAAAATACTGTCAACAAAAATTATGGATGGGGAATAACCAAATTAAGCAGGATTGCACTTGATAAACTCTTTTATTCAGGCAAGATCTGTATCGCAAAAAGAGAAAACAATCGCCGTTACTTTAATCTTACAGAAAATATTGTCTCTAAATATATAATAGACAAAAGAAATCCTTTCACTACTTACAATGACTATGCACAATGGCATATACTAAGAAGGATTGAAAGTATTGGAATTGTACAATCAAAATCTCCAGAACTTTGGTATGGCATCTTGAAAGATCAAACAGCATCCAAATCAACGATGATACTAAAACTACTAGAGTCAGAACAACTAATGGAAATTGAAATTGCTGGATTGAGTCGAAAGAAATTTCTAGTGGCAAAAAAATCCTTTTTACAATTTACAAATGCTTATAATGAAAAACAATTGGAAACAATAAAACTAATAGCACCATTAGATAATCTTATATGGGATCGCGACACGACAAGACTAATTTTTGATTTTGATTACAAGTGGGAAGTTTATACACCCACAGCCAATCGAAAATACGGCTACTATGTATTACCCCTCCTGTATAAAAATCAATTTATTGGAAGAATAGAGCCCATTTATAATCGTGAAACCAAGAAAATTATAGTAAAGAACTTATGGATAGAAACAAAAGAATTCTCGAATCAAAAAATCAATAGTGCGTTAAAAGAAGCATTGAAAAAATTTGAAGCTTTTCAAGGTACTTAGGGCTAATAAACCTCAAATCTATATCTTTGAAAATACTCAACAATTAGATCGTCAAATTGATCCGGCTAAAAGGCATCGCAAATTAAGATAGTTTCAGGTCATTGAACGATCCCTATATTATGCACTTTTTGATTCATCAATCCGTTTTGAAAATAGAAATTACAAATCCGTCCATTTACCAATCATGGACTGTTCTTCAAGAGCCAATTTATGAAGTTTTGCAAATTCAAAATTTGGAATTTCTATAGCTCCTAATGATTTGGTATAACTATTCAATATCTGACAATCTATGAAATGATAATTTAGTCTTTGCATCTCTTGTGCAAGGCAAATGAAGGCATATTTACTTGCATTTGGAACTCGATGAAACATGCTTTCGCCTGAGAAACATTTCCCAATGCCAATGCCATACAATCCGCCTATTAAGCGATCATCCTCATACACTTCAAGCGAATGTGCATATCCCAGATTATGCAATTCATTGTATCCACTAATAAACTCTTCTGTGATCCAAGACTCCGTTTTCTCATCGTGCATTGCCTTGCATTGTCTTATCACAGTATCAAACTGGGTATCCCACTTAAATGACCAATTTGCTCGATTCAAATAGCTGCGCATACTCTTGTGAATTATTATGGAATCAGGCATTAGTACGCCACGCATCGGAGGATAAAACCAATAGACCAAACTATCCTGTATAAACCATGGAAAAATACCTTTGGTATAAGCTTTAAGAAGCAAATCTACGCATAACTTTCCTCCAATATCAATTAATCCATCAGGTAATGCTTTTGTGACAGGAGCAAAATTATCAGGCTTGTATAATAGTGGCAAAACTCTATATAAATGAATGCGATTCTAATCAATGGTGGCATTGAGTCCTCTATCTAACAGTGCTTCCTTCATCGGTTTTAATATGCCAGTAGCACCAGTGCGGACACTACATTTCCCCTTGTAATGGACTATTAATGCACACTGCTCCGCCTGATGTTCGGTATGATTACAAACATCAATCAATGCTTCAATTACAAAATCAAAAGTATTGTAATCATCATTATGTAAGATCAAATGATGCTCTAAGCCGATGTCCTCTAGGACATCAGTATCCTCTTGAAAAATTTCGAAAGGCCTGCTCATATACTCAAAATTATTTGCTAAATTAATGTTTTTTTACATCAAAGGATTTGTCTTCGCTGAAAACCCTTTTCAAAAAAATATAGGTAAAAATAAACAACATTTATTAAACCGATAAAAACCTATTTTTAATTAAGTGTTTTTCCCACTTCTATGATCTAATATAAACCGACTATAAATGCATATTTTAACAAAAAAATCGCATCTTTTTTTTTCAAAATACTATGTATTTTCAAGTCATTCTACACTCCTGAAGACCCAAAATTATTCGACATTATCATTTTAATTACTCCATCAATAAAACAGTATGCTAAATCCTCTCTATTGAATTGTGCAGCTTAGCAGTCTAACAACAAGCTATACTCAATACGCCCTATCCTGCTTACTAATAAGCAGATCAATATGTACTACAATTATATAAGAATATTTCGTATAAAAAAATTATTTATGAATCAATTATTTATACAAAAAACCAAATCCTTTCTTATTTTCTTACAATTAAAAAACCTTGAACGCAAGACCTGAATACCTAACTTGTTGATACATGGTTTTTTAAAAGAAAGGCCATTCTCTGCCTAGGATTAAACTATTTTCTAGGAGTAGGATAAAACAATTAATATTTCGAAATGTTAGAAAATTACTTTAGCCTTCATAAATAAAATAGGGTCAACTAAATATCTTAAAATTTTAAAAATTTTGGCGAGGCCTGCGGCCTGGGTTACTTGTGAAATGATTAATTTTGTTTGCAAAAAGAATCTGCGCTTGTGCTGATTTTTTGTTTCAAGTCCTCGCTCCATACTTGCTGGAAGTTGTATTTTCAGTGGCAAGCAGGAATCTTCGCTATCGCTCTATAACTCGCCGTGGGCTTACTTGCGAATTTGTTATTCTTCTATTGGCAACAAGAACCTGCACTATGCCTAATTGATCACGTCGATCCTTATCGGGATGCCTCTTGAGAGCGCTCGATATAAGTGACGACATATCATATTTATGATGCAAGCTATTCTACTGGAATGCACAAATTCTTGTGCATTTCCATGACACTTGTATATTCTATAATCTTTTAATTTAAAAGATTTCGGAGTTATTGAGCAAGCCATAAAATTACCTTACACTTGATGGATATGCGAATTTCATTTATGAAGAATTAATTCATTTCACTTCTAAGATGATAGAGTTTTCTTGGTTGACATATGCTGTTGTATTTGCGATAGGGATCGTCGCGGATATCCTTTTAGGAGGCAATAGGTTGTTATATCCTTCCCTTTGGTGTTAATACCATCAATTAT
Organism: uncultured Chitinophagales bacterium; assembly: GCA_964480615.1. Classification (GTDB taxonomy): domain Bacteria; phylum Bacteroidota; class Bacteroidia; order Chitinophagales; family UBA2359; genus CAYZQX01. Next base: position 3,963 of record CAYZQX010000381.1, read on the forward strand.
AAGATGAATTGCTAGAGTATTTTGCTATTCCTTTGCCTCCTAAAAGATAGGAGCATAGAGCCCGGGCCGGAGGCATCGCCATGATGATTATTAATCTAGTGTGTAGTAAGAATGAAGAAGCTATTTTGAGAAATAAATGGCGGGTATAACGAATTGCTTTGTTAATGGAATTAATTTAAACCCTAACCCCGACAGATAATTACGGAATAGATATGTTTAGACTCTCAAGG
>CAYZQX010000382.1:0-4192 GCA_964480615.1 uncultured Chitinophagales bacterium
TTCTATTTAGATTGGGGAAATATTTTTCCTAGCACAGGAAAATATTATTTAGCCTATTTAAATGCCTATGAACAATCTATGCACCACTTTGTTATTCAATAAGGAAGTTGCTATAGGTCATAAAAATTTCAACAAATCCTATGCCTCACTATTCAAGAAACAATTTTTAATAATTGAGTCCTCATTAGTGTGGAGGCGACCAATAAATCAAAAAGTCCATAGGAAAATCTCCTACTTTGCAATGCCATTTTATAGGCAAAAAAAGCTTGCTATTCAAATACACAGGCTCTCAATAAAAGGATGGCAAAATGCGTAATTTTACGCATATTAGCAATTGTTAGGTGTTGCTATATTTGTTCAGCCATGGGGGATAATAGGAGCCAACTTTATGAAAAATACCAAGTGGGCAATTCATTACCTTATAATTAGATCATTTTCCTATTAAGGCATACGATCGCATACTGAAAATTGCTAATGAAAGACACAATGGTTATGTAATATAAGATCAATATTAATCCTATAAGTGATTGTTTCAATAACGTCATTTACCGTAATATGGCCAGGCTAGGAATAAGCAATAATTTGAACCTAATAATAAAACGCAAATGAGTTTCACCTCATCAAAACCTTTTATGAAGGATATTGTTATAAAATGTATTTACTGCACTGACCTGCAAGAATACTATGACCTAATTGCACATTGGAATAATTCTTATTGTTTGCCTCATATCGCATACATAAATTATATAAATTCATTCTATAAATCAGGTACAAGAACCAAAAAACTTTTCGGCCATTACAAGAATATAATTTCCTCGAACACAATTATTGAAAATCTAATTGCTCCAGCTTTAAAACCCATAGCACATGTTGTATCCGGAATTTTCAACTTATCCGATGCTTATAACTGCTTAAAGAATGGGCATAGTTCGACTAATAAGAATTAAAGCCAATTAGACAATAAACAATATGCTGGATTATAAATGGAATTTTAATATGATATGTAAACAATTAAAAAAAAATAGTGATAATTATGAAAAGATTTTTTACCATTTTATTATTAGTTATCCTTTCATTAGGTATTAGCCATGCACAGGTAACCAATAAGAGTATATTGCCAACATCACTCACCTCAAAAAATGTATTAGGCAGCAATGATTTATGCATACCTTTTGCGAATAAGGAAGAGGTAGCAAGAGTAAAAACAGAATATGCTAAGGGAAAAGGCATAAGTGGCAAATTAATGGATGCAGATATTAATGTCCTATCCGCAGCTCATAAAATAGAAATTGGGAAATCAATGGAGGTGTACCGACTTCAAATTCAACTGCCGGATGCAGCCTATGTTTCATTGTATTTCGATGATTTTCACATAGCGCCAGGTGACTACTTGCATATATATACACCTGACTATAGCACAATTCATGGTGCTTACCTACCTGAGCATAACCCTTCAAATGGCCTATTTGCCACTCCACGATTAAGTGGTGATGTTATCATAATAGAATATACACATAATGGCAAAAGTGCAGAAAAACCCAGATTGCATATTAATAAATTGGGTTATGGAATTATTGACAAAAACAAAGAATATCAACTCCTAAAAATGGGTGGTGGATGCACCCATCCTGTAGCTTGTGAAACCAATCCATTATGGATCGAAAAAGCAAAAGGAGCTGTAGAGATTGATGCAGTGTTTCAATATGATTTAATGGATCTTTCTGGTAGTTTTATTAATAATGCATTAGAGGATTGCCGTCCATTGGTTGTCACTGATTGGCCAGGTGGATTAAATCAAGTAGATGACTTTTCTATAGCGATGACCTCAAACTTTTTTCTTTGGGTATTCAACCTATATCAAGAGCGTGCTACCTGTGGGGGAACCGCTTTGAGTAGTTCAGCGGTTTCATTTAATGGTTGTGTGCGATTAGCGGATACTCCAGGGGAAGAACTTAGTGGAGCGAATTTCATATTGCTGCAACTCATACAAAAAATACCTTCGTCTGTTGAAGTTTACTTTAATGGCTGGACTCGTTCTACTACACCGGCGAGTTCAGGGACTTACATCCACCATTCTTTTGGCTATAAGGAAATAGGATACTATTATTCACCAGCCTTATCGGTATTAAGTTGGTTGGATGTTCCAAAATTTTGGCAAATAAGCCCTTACACTAATCCAATGACTAACAGCAGATTGAGCCAAAATTCTAATGGGGCTCCCCTCTTCAATCAAGATGGACTGATCATAGGGTGTTATTTAGAAGAAGACACCTATGACTGCAATCCAAGTGATGTGAGTATCTTCGGCATGTTTTCTGAGGCGTGGAATCCTAGTTCCGATCCAAATACGAGCTTGAATGTATATTTAGATCCCAATAATACGGGCATAATGTCGCTAAATGGCAGATACAATACTTGTGATATTTCTAGCTGTACGGATGGCATACAGAATGGCACAGAAGATGGAATTGATTGCGGTGGTTTCTGTGGCCCTTGCGCACATTGCGCTGATGGTATTCTCAATTTTGATGAAGTAATGATCGATTGTGGCGGATTGAACTGCCTTGAATGCAATGCTTGTGAAAATAAATTTACGATATACCATGAGGGCTTTACAAATTGCGATATGTCTTCTGCTAAAATGAATTACACACATTCTAATCCACTAGCCAGCACCTCTTTTTCTTCATCCTGTCAGGATAAATTCTTAGGCATCTATGATACCCCCTTTGCTTGTAATTGTGTAGAAGAAGTGGATATTACTTTTGGCTTTATCCTTGAAAATGACAATTTTGATGGATGTATAGGATTGATAAGCGATGATGATATGGGTATTAATGGGTTACCTGAAAACCAAGGTCTTACTGGTATAGGTTGCATGACTACTTTCCCTATTAATATTTCTGACTATGAAAACATAACGCTATCTTTTGATTATGCTTTATTTAGCTATTCCTCCACTTTTTCGGTATCTATTGAAAATGTAGAAGCGGGCTCCTCGACCGAGTTATACAATATAAGCGATTATGGATATAGTTCTAGCAATTTAAGTTTTGATTTAGATGGCTATATTACGGGCGATTCCATAAGGATTAGATTTTGCTATGACGATCTTGGAGGCTGGGCATATGGAGTAGCATTCGATAATATTTCAATATGTGGTGATGACAAAAGACGTGTATATGCCAAAATTGGTCTTGAGGGTGTCTATATTCCAACTACTGCTATGATGTCGAATGCTTTAGCAGCAAATAATCTTATTCCGCCCTACCCTGATTTTTTCATGGATGCGCCATTTTATTATACCCCTGAACAATGGTTTGCCAGTGCTGCGAATATACCAGCTGATATGGTGGACTGGGTACTAGTAGAGTTGCGCAGTACTGAATCACCTTATACCTTAATCGATCGGAGCAATGCATATGTGGATACACATGGCAATTTAAGAGGAACTGATCAGCAACTTGGGGTGCTATTCCCATATTCACCTTCAGGAGCATATAAGCTAGCCATCTACCATCGAGGACACATGGCCATTATATCAACAGGAACAGTGAATTTGCCATCTGATGGTGGTCAAATTGATTTCACTGAATCCGCTGAAACAGCAATGGGTGAAGCCCAGTTAAAGTCAGTCAATTCAAAATACTGCATGTACGCCGGCGACTATGATACCAATGGTGTCATTAATAGCTTAGATTATAACATATGGGCAAGTAATAGCGCAGCCGTATTAGCGTATCTCTCGCATGATGGAGATTGCAACGGTGTGGTTAATGCACTCGATTATAACCTATGGTACGACAATCGCTCTAAAGTGGGCAGCCCTTATATTCAATTCTAAGGACACAAAACAATCTCCTACCAGATTTTGTATTTGCCTTGAGGGACATCAATACTTGATGTCCCTTTTTTATTATAAACATATAGCAAATAAAGTCTGCGAAAATATTATTCATTGTACAAAAATGTATGATGAACATGTGCCCATGCACTATGACCCATAAATTTCTACCTCGAATATATGAATTAATAAATCCAATCTATGCATAACTGCCATAGAAAATGAAATTGCAAATAACAACAACAATTAATGAACCGATGTTTAGTATCCTGCTAGAACCTATTTACATTCCTAGATGCTACTAGTATAGCACTAACTCGAAATGAATGGCTGTACACCTATGTTTAC
>CAYZQX010000383.1:0-4181 GCA_964480615.1 uncultured Chitinophagales bacterium
CCAAATCAGAAGAACCTGAAGCGGTTGTAAAACTTGCAGAATGTTACTGGAAAATGAACAAGCCCGATGAAGCCGAATATTGGTTTGAAAAAGCGATTGTGTTGCCACAAAGTGAAGATGTCCATAAGCTCTATTATGGCATGGCATTGAAGATGAATGGCAAGTGCGATAAAGCGCGCAAAGTGCTGATGGACTACGCACAATTAGTGCCAGCCGATTCGCGTGGGTTGAGGCTAGTAGAAAGCTGCGATAAGCAAGATTTTTTACAGCAGGATCCTGGCCTCTTTGAAATAAAGACATTAGATATCAATACCACAAAATCCGATTTTGGTCCCGCATTTTACAATGATGGCTTGGTTTACTCTTCAGCTAGCAGAGGCAAATATGCCGACAAGACATACGATTGGACTGGTGAGCCATTTCTGGATCTTTTTTATGCCAAAAGCCAGAGCAAAGATGATCCCTCACAACTCGGAAAATCAGAAGAGTTTCAAGGGAAAGCAAATACCGAAATGCACGAAGGTACTGTGAGCTTTTCAAAGGACAATAAAACCATGTACTTCACTAGAAATAATTACATCAATGGAAAAAAAGGCAAAGACCGTGAAAATACCATTCGACTAAAAATATTTCAAATGAGTTCTATAGGGGATTTATGGACTGACGAGAAAAATCTCCCTTTTAACAATGATAACTATTCAGTCGGTCACCCTAGCTTATCAGAGGATGGCAACTTCCTTTATTTCGCTTCGGATATGCCAGGCGGATATGGTGAAACCGATATATATGTGAGCAGGAGGACAGGCAATAGCTGGAGTGCACCTGAAAATTTAGGCCCTGAAATTAATACAGAAGGCAAAGAGATGTTCCCTTTCATACACACTGATGGGACACTATATTTTGCCTCTGACGCATTGCCCGGACTGGGTGGCTTGGACATATTCTCTAGTACTAAAGCTGAAGGTACCTGGACGGCTCCTGAAAATCTCAGAGCACCAATCAACACCATTTCAGATGACTTTGGATTTATCATCAATAAAGAAAAAGAACTTGGCTATTTTGCATCTAACCGCGCTGGAGGCCAGGGGATGGACGATATCTATGCATTCTCACGTGCTCAATTCCTATTGAATGGCGTAGTGGTCAATGCACAAACCCTAGAACCAATCGATGGGGCTACCGTAAAATTATTATATAAGGATAAAGTAGCACAAGAAGTAGTTACCAAAGCCGATGGAAGTTTTTCATTCCCAATAGGCCGAAATATGGAATACATTGTAGAAGCCAACAAAGAACATTTTGAACCGGGCAAGCAACCTGCCAACACTTCTGGTATCGAAGGTTCCTCTATGGACTTAAAAATACCAATCAACAAAATCGCGGACCAAATTAAGTGCGAACTCAGAGGTCTAGTATATGACAAAGATAGTGGAGTACCTGTAGAAGCTGCTATGGTAAAACTCATAAATAGTGCCACCAAAGCCGAAAAAATATTCAATACGACCAATGATGGCAGGTATCAGTTTGATTTAGAACCCGAGACCGATTATGTGATTTTTGCTACCAAAGAATACTATTTCACCACGACTAAGAGTGTATCTACAAGAGGACGTGATTGTTCATCACCACTGATGAAAGACTTAGCACTCGATATCGCACTTACAAAGATTGTAGTGGATGTGGCGAACCCTAAAGTGATTGGCAAGGATGTATTAGATATCAAACACATCTACTACGACCTTAATAAATCAAATATTAGACCTGATGCTGCTGTAGAGCTAGACAAAGTGGTGAAGTTAATGTATGACAATCCTGGTCTTGTAATAGAATTAGGTTCGCATACTGATAGCCGTTCATCCGATGAATATAACCTCAACCTGTCACAAAAAAGAGCCGATGCAGCGGTGAGCTACATCAGCAGCCGAGGCATAACAAAAGATCGCATTAAAGCGAGAGGATATGGTGAATCGGCACTCATAAACCGCTGTACTAATGGAGTGGCTTGCAGTGAAGAAGAACACCAACTCAATCGCCGTACAGAGTTCAAAGTAATAGGCTATCAGACTGGTGCGCCTATGTATAGCGAGCCTCGTTATTATGGTACTGGATACGCTGAAAACACCACGGTAAAAAGCACATTTGTGGATAAAGGTGGTGAGTCACCCACTGTGTTTGATAAAGGCGAATTAGATCAACATAAATCTACATCCACAAGTAACACCATCAATAGTCAAGCAAGCAACTTAGAAATCGGTGATGAATACAAGATACAGCTTGGCGCATTGAGATCCGTCTCACTGAAAAAATTTGACAAACTAAAAGATTTAGGTCAGATAGAAACTGAGCAAGCTGGTGGTGGAATTACCAAAGTATTATTGAGTTCTTACAACGATAGAACTGCTGCTGAAAACACCCTCAACACAGTACGCAATCGCGGATTCAGAGATGCCTTTATCGTAGCCTATAAAGAAGGCAAAAGAATTCCATAACATACAGCAATACAAAGATCAAGTAATTTATAAGGCAGAGTCCCTCCGAGGGGCTTTGCCATTTTTTGTTTATCATGTATTAAGCAATTGAGCACACTAACAAATCATCTTCATTTGGGTGCGCCAAGAAAATATTGATTTGATATAGATAGATCTCATTGTCTTATTTCAAGTAGAATTTTAACTAATCGATCCATTAGACAATTCGCGATTATCTAGAAATTATTTAATACTTGGGGGGTGCCTGCCCTTACAAAAATTAGGCAATAGAAGCAGTACAGTTAAGGGCAGGCCGGGCTTTACGCTCCTATCTTTTAGGAGGCTTGCACACAGCTTTACAAACACATTAATAACTCCGACCAGCAAACAAAATAAACATTAAAATAAATAATAAAAAAAGCCTCCTAAAAGGATATCCGCTGCAATCCCTACCCCAAATAAACTACATAATTGAAACTTAAAAAAACACCATCACAACGCAATTAAAAATCACTGGAATCGCTTTAAAAATCACCCTTAATTTACAAGAAAGTACTCCTAAGTCAAAAAATGAAAATCCAGAACTCAAGTATTGATATTTTCTAATTACTTTTGCGATAATAATCACCATTGATCCAGCTATTCAAATCCGCAAATAAGACAATCACTCCTATCCTTATAGCAGTATGTATTGTACTGTTAATCCCATCATTGTATCGATCAGCAAATCTACCATTAGGACAGGGTTATTTTATTCACAACTTTATAAGCTCATTCCTTAAATATTTCAATAATTATCAAGCTACAGTATCATGGGTTTTTGGCACAGCGATAATTATCTATCAGGTACTGCTATTCAATTATTTGTGCAATCGCTATGAAGTCTTGCCATTAAAATCCAACTTGCCAGGTTATGCATTCATCCTTATAATAGCCATCATACAGGAATCCTATTTTGGAAGTCCTGCTAGTATAGGTCTAATATTTCTTTTATATTCGTTCAGGTCATTTCTCAAAGGCTATGTCGAAGCAGCAGAATTTCACCATTTTAATTCCAGTATATTTGCCGGCATTGCACTCTTATTAGAACCTGGTTATCTTCCTTGGATCATTGTATTGTTTTATAATGTAATTCAAAATAGAGCGATAAGATTCAAAACCGTTCTGCTAGTCATCATTGGATTATTGATTCCTTATTATTTTGTTATTTCAGGCTTATATCTTTTTGATCTTGTAGGATTACAAACCTATTTTTACAGTACAGCATTATTGCCATCTTGGAATTTTGCCATATTCACTAACTTGTATCAGGCACTTACAGTGGCCTTGCTATTAGTAATCATCATTATAGGTGGCTACTCCATCGCCAAAGGCGGGTTGGGTTATACTACCTTGCGGATCCGCAAATCCATGCAGGTGACAATATGGATATTGTTATCAGCTATCATAGGATTTGTATTTTATTCTAACTATGCTATGAATCTTGGACTATTCATCATGCCGGCCAGCTTATTATTAGCAGCTACTATGATCGAATTTAAAAAACCAATATTAGCTGAGCTGTATAATATCTTCATTATTTCAGTGACTATATTTTTAGTTTTGAGTTCTTATCAGCTATTGCCCAACTATTTTTAGCATATACTTACTACAACATCCTCCTAAATTAGATTCGGCACTATGCCCTTGCCAATACAAAATATCTTCTAATAC
>CAYZQX010000384.1:0-4167 GCA_964480615.1 uncultured Chitinophagales bacterium
ATCCTTATCTAATTTGCAAGGCCAGATTGAATGTGTGCCTAATAGCGTAGGTATTCAAAATCTCATCACAGCATTAGAGAATCAAAGCAATTGCTGTGCAAACAATCAATTAGAAGCTTATGTATTAAGCGATGGAATTTTTTATACGAGTACACCTGGAACAATGGAACAAGGGTGTAATGTAATAGGCGCTGCAAGTTCACTCTATGACTGCGATGGAGTATTCCTGTGTTCATTTGGTCCTATGCTTCCACCACCTTTTTGTATTGAGATTCTTCAACAAATCGCTAATATAGAATCAACTATTATATGGTCTTGTGGAGGTTCGCAAGACTGTATTGATCCAAGCTTAATTGATAATTCTAATATCAATATATGCGAAAATATAGCCTTTGAGCCTGTATGTGGTTGTAATAATATTACCTATATGAGTCAGTGCATAGCTGAAAGTGCTGAAGGGGTGTCCATTTCTTACCCTGGAGCATGTAGTCCGGCAATCATTAATGTTTGTGAAGGAGAAATGTTAAACTTGGGACAAGCCGCATTTTTACCCAATGAATTTCACAACTGGTGGCCTGAAGGTATCGTGCAAAATGTGAATGGAGAATATACAGCAATTGCTCAAGAGAGTATGACACTTTATCATACCGTACTGGTTACTGTATCTGCTCCATTTTATCCCGTTGTTGTCGAAGCTGTTCAAATTAATGTAACGGCTTGCATGGATGACTGCATCAATTATCAGGCAATTGATCCATTAGCAGTCTGTATTACACTTTATGATCCTGTATGCGGTTGTGATGGAAATACCTATAGCAATTCCTGTGTAGCTGGGGCTAATGGCATCACGTCTTATGTCAGTGGTGAATGTGCTTCAAGCACCAATTGTGGTATAGCAGGAGTGATAACTGAAAGTTGGTTCAATGATGTAACTAGTACATTATCGATGGATGCTTGTAGCTGTGATATGGTTGCTTACAATTACAATGGTACACTATTGCTTGCAAATGAATTGCTGCCTAATCAATGTGCAGATTTTCCCAGCACTTTTTATAATTGCAATGGTACAGTAGTATATACATCAGGTGGTATTAGCGGAGGCAATCTTCCTGCTGATTTTTATAACACAGCAACCTATCTAGGAATTGTATATCATTGTGATGGTGGGACCACCAGTGACTTAGATGCCATCAATGATAGCTTTGAAATTAATACACCACAGCAATTGAATATCTTATCCAATGATATAATACCTTGCGGCGGCAGTAATTCTTATGTGGGCACCTGGACTTGGACACATACCCTCTCAGGATTTGTTGGAGATATACCAGCTGATCATCTAGTCGTACTGACATTAGGTCCTAATGGTGATTATTCCTTGCAGGATGAATTTGAAGAAACTATAACAGGAACTTACACGGAGATTGAAAATACCTCTTGGGGTCCTTCATTGGAATTCACTCCTGGTTTGTTGCCCGCTTTTCAAGAATGGGAAAATGTACTTCCTTACTGGTTTGATAACAATGGGGAATTGGTACTTGGAACCTCGGCTGCTGACGGCAGTTCTTTCTATTTTTCAGGCTCCTGTCAAGTACAAGTAACCATAACTCAGGCTCCTCAGAATGGCAATGCTGTAATCAATAATGATAATACAATTACCTATACACCAAACCAAGGTTTTGTAGGAACTGATAATATGTCTTATATGGTATGTTATGGTGAAACATTAAGCGATTGTGATACAGCCAACATAACAATAACTGTATCTCCAAGCCCAGAGCAATTTAGTGTTGTTGATGATAATGTAACAGTTGTTAATGTCTCCACTATTAATATTGATATTTTAGAAAATGATGAGGTCGATAATTTATCGAATATCAACATCACAATCATTGATGCCCCTGATCATGGTACCCTTACCCAGAGTACATACAATTTTATTTACGACCCTAATGATAATTTTCTAGGCGTTGATAGTTTTGTCTATCAAATTTGCAATAACCAAAATGAATGTGAAACCGCCGTGGTAACGATTGATGTTACTCAGTGGGATGGTATGGAGGATATTAGTGATAATTTTTTACAATTAACACCTAATCCATTTAATGAGTCTTTTAATTTTTCATTGACAAGTTTACATGTTAAGTCTGCTCAAGTATATATCTATGATATACAAGGAAAATTAGTGTGGAATTCTATCGTAAGTAATGAAAAGAATTATAAGGTATCCACCACACAGTGGTCCACAGGTATGTATTTTCTGCACTTAGTTACAGAGGATGGTAATGTGGTAAAGAAGATTGAAAAACATTAGTGATTTATTAAGTAGAATTAAAAATTGGGCGATGCCTAAAGGCCCAGGCTCTCCGTTTATACTCCTCGCTCTTAAAGTCGCTGCGGGGTATCACTTCGATCCTTATCGCATATACAGCCAGCCTTTTATAACGCCTAATTGCTTCTATACCTCATGATTGTTACGAGCATATAGGTTTGATGTGTTGATCGATTGTATTATAGGAAACCCATCACCCCTTCAAATAATTGTTAAACAAAGACTGGTAGTTGTACATGGCATATCTGCAATTGTAATAGCTGCCAGTCTTATTTTAGTAAATCAAAATCAACTAATATATAAAATGTCCTGAGCAGCATTATGAATGATTGTGGGTAAAAATGCAATTGAGCATTTCTGATGGAAAGCTTTTTATTAACAACTTTGGTTAATTAAATCAAGAATGTTTTGATAGTTGTTTTTAATTGTTTTTAATGGACTATTTAACTTAGGCATTCGATCATTCCCACATTCAATTACATTGTCCTTGTCTTTTTATTTCAATACCCTAAAACAATAGGTATCAATTTTAGTTAGCGGATAAAATTAAACCACCTGAACCCCAAAAAATGAAATATTTTTTATCGAGCTTATTTTTCTATTGCTTATTATTTAATATAGCACCTCTTAGTGCGCAGTTATCTTGTATTGATTCGCTGGCCATAGACCCGAACTATAGTTGTGAGCTGCTAAGCGATCCTGTATGTGGTTGTGATGGAAATACCTATGTCAATAGTTGTGTTGCTGAACACCATTTTGGTATGAGTTCTTGGACATCAGGAGAATGTGCTTATGTGCCCTGTAACCTTACCAATAATCTATGGCTTCATCAGTTATTGAGTGCGATCATTGATGGAACTAATAACTGTATTGATCAGGTGGTCCTTTATGAGTTTCAAGGTCAACAAGTCTTTTGGGTGGATGGTTCTGAAGCCTGTAATGCCTTTGATTATCCCGATGCGGTATATGACTGCGATGGCAATTTCCTATGTATGTCCTATGGCATGGCACCTGTTGACGCCTATTGTCTTAATTGGGAACTAGCTAATCCTGTGTCATCAATCTATGATGTTGCCGATAATGCTGTATTATTCTTACAGCCCGATGTAGCCACGATCGATATGCAACTGGGTGGTTATATATGTATGCTCAGCAATGATGTAGTGTCACCAGGAGCTACATTTGTTATTTCTGAAAACCTTACCCCTTTTTCATTAACACTCGATGGCAATAATTGTATTTACTTAAGTGCTGAGGATTTGCTAGATGCCACTGCTAATAATTACATCATTGAATATACCGTATGTCTGCCTAATGGTGCCTGTGCGAGTTCTGAAATTCAATTAAATCTTTTTGTCCCTAGTATAGCCCCTTTTGTGTCAGTAAGTGAAGAATTGAACTTGCAGGGAGATTCTATAACCTTTAATCCATTTACCAATGATGCGGGAATCAGCACCATAGGTTCTTATAACATCGTTATCACCACACCACCAGCTAATGGCGTGGCAACAGTATATTTAGGTGACTGCTTGAATGCATCATGTAATTTTATTTCTTACATCGCTAATGATGGTTTTATAGGTACGGACACCATATATTATACCTTGTGTCAAGACAGTAATTGTGTTGATTCTTATGCCGTTATCGGCGTTAACTTGGATTGTGAATTTTCGGATTGTGTATGGCCGGGAGATACTAATGATGATGGAATAGCAAATAATATTGATCTCCTATTCTTGGGATTGAGTTACAATGCGCCTACATTTCCCAGATCTATTGTATCTAATGAATGGCTGCCCTTTCAAGCTACCGACGATGTTAATTATTTGAGTTAC